>NZ_RZQI01000398.1:0-5236 GCF_003998335.1 Mesorhizobium sp. M7A.F.Ca.CA.002.05.1.1
AACTGGACAGCCGCGCCAACCAGTTCGCCCGCCTGCTGGTCAAGCGCGGCGTGCGGCCGGGCCACCGCGTCGGGCTCATCCTCGACCGCTCGGCGGAGACCTATGTCGCGCTGC
Source organism: Mesorhizobium sp. M7A.F.Ca.CA.002.05.1.1 (assembly GCF_003998335.1). Lineage (NCBI taxonomy): Bacteria > Pseudomonadati > Pseudomonadota > Alphaproteobacteria > Hyphomicrobiales > Phyllobacteriaceae > Mesorhizobium > Mesorhizobium sp. M7A.F.Ca.CA.002.05.1.1. The sequence goes on from NZ_RZQI01000398.1 coordinate 115, forward strand.
TCGCCGTGATGAAGGCGGGCGCTGCCTTCGTGCCGCTGGCGACCGCCTTCCCCGAGGAGCGGATGGCGCTCATCATCGAAGACGCCGGCGTCAGCCTGATCGTCACCATCGCCGCCTACGCGTCGCGCGCCGGTCAGCTGCCCGTCCCGCATCTCCTTATCGACAGCGCCGCCGCTGAAATCTCCGGACAGTCCGACGCGCCGCTGAAGCCGCATGCGAAGGCCGCTTCATCGGACGACACCTGCTACATCCTCTACACCTCGGGCACCACGGGCAAGCCCAAGGGCGTGGTCATCAAGCACCAGAGTTTCGTCAATTTCATCCGCGTCGCCGCCGCCTCCTACGGCTACCGGCCGGGCGACCGCGTCTATCAGGGCATGACGATCGCCTTCGACTTTTCCTCCGAAGAGATCTGGGTGCCGTTCGTCGCCGGCGCGACGGTGGTGCCGGCACCGGGCCAGATGCCGCTGGTAGGCGAGGAACTGGCCGATTTCCTGCGGCTCCATGACATCACCTGCATCGCCTGCAGCCCGACGCTGCTGTCGTCGATGACGTCGGATGTGCCCAGCCTGCGCACGCTGCTGGTCGGCGGCGAGGCCTGCCCGCACAATCTGGTGGTGCGCTGGTCGAAGCCGGGGCGGCAGATCCTCAACACCTATGGCCCGACCGAGGCGACCGTCACCGCCACAATGGGCGCGCTGACGCCGGACAGCCCCGTCACCATCGGCGCGCCGCTGCCGACATACTCGATCGTCATCCTCGACGCATCGCTGCCGCAGCTTGCCGAGCCCGGCGAACTGGGCGAGATCGGCATTGCCGGCATCGGGCTCGCGGTCGGCTATCTCAACAGGCCCGACCTGACCGAGCAGAAATTCATCGCCGATTTCGTCGGCCTGCCGAACAATCCGTCCAGGCGCATCTACCGGACCGGCGACCTTGGCCGCATCAACGACCAAAGCGAGATCGAGTATAACGGCCGCATCGACACCCAGGTGAAGATCCGCGGCTACCGCATCGAGCTCGGCGAGATCGAGGCGGTGCTGCTCGACCAGCCCGAGATCGCCCAGGCTGCGGTCACCACCTGGGAGATCGAGCCCGGCCGCGTCGAACTCGTCGCCTATTACGCCCCCAAGGCCGGCCAGAAGGCGATCTCGCGCGCCGACCTCGCCAGGACGATGAAGCGGCGGCTGCCCGACTACATGGTGCCCTCCTATCTGGAGGAACTGCCTGTTATCCCGATGACGGTTTCCAACAAGGTGGATTTGCGCCAGCTGCCGAAGCCGACAAGCGTGCGGCTTTCGGGCGATCGCGCCATGGTCGCGCCCGCCAATGACGACGAGCGTTTCCTCGCCGACGCACTGGCCGCGGTGCTGAAATTCGAAGAAGTGTCCGTCGAGGACAATTTCTTCGACGATCTCGGCGCCAACTCGCTGCTGATGGCGCATTTCTGCGCCCGCCTGCGCACCAGGAAGGAATGGGCGACGGCGTCGATGCGCGACATCTACCTCCACCCGACCGTGGCACGGCTCGCGCTCCACCTGGGCGTGGCGGACGAGATGACGACGGCCACCAACGAGCCCGTCCTCACCCGCCGGGCCTCGAATTTCGCCTACTGGACCTGCGGCGCCGCACAGCTGCTGTTCTACGCGCTCTACAGCTATGGCGCCTTGTGGGCGGTCAATGACGGCCTCAACTGGATGTATGACGCGCTCGACGATCCGCTGCAGCTCTACATCAGGTGCGTGGCGCTTTCGGCCGCCGTGTTCTTCGGCATGTCGGGCTTTGCCGTCATCGCCAAATGGGTGCTGGTCGGCCGCTGGAAGGCGGAGGCGTTTCCCATCTGGGGCGTGCGTTACTTCCGCTTCTGGGTGGTCAAGACATTGATCCGCACCGCGCCCGTCGTGCTGTTCCGCGGCAGCCCGCTCTACAGCATCTACCTGCAGCTTCTGGGCACCAAGCTCGGCAAGAACGCCGTCATCGAATCGAAATCCGTGCCCGTCTGCACGGATCTCATCTCGATCGGCGCCAACACCATCCTGCGCAAGGAATCCATGATCCTCGGCTTCCGGGCGCAGTCCGGCTATATCCACACCGGGCCGCTGACCATCGGCCGCGATGCCTTTGTCGGCGTCGGCTCGACGCTCGACATCGACACCCGGATCGGCGACGGCGCCCAGCTCGGCCATTCGTCCTCACTGCACCGCGGCCAAAGCATCCCCGACGGCGAACGCTGGCATGGCTCGCCGGCCGTGCCGACCACGGCCGACTATTGCAAGGTGCGCAATGTCGATCCGTCCAACATCAGGCGCTTCCTCTTCGAAGCGGTGCAGCTGATCGGGCTGTTTGCCATCGTCACCCCCTTGCCGCTTTTGTTCCACAGCTATTGGGAAAACGTCGGCGACGACTACCAGGAAACCATCGGCGTCGTCGCGATCGGCACCACGGTGACGCTGTTCGGCTACATGGCCGCATCCTTCCTGGCGGCGACGCTGGTGCCGCGCCTGGTCAGCCTGCTGTTGAAGCCAGGCCGCACCTACACGCTGTACGGCTTCCGCTACTGGCTGCAGACGGTCGCTGAATTCTCCAGCAATTCCCGCGTGCTCGGCCTGCTGGCCGGCGACAGCTCGGCCATCGTGCACTACATGAGAGCGATCGGCTGGAACCTCAACAAGGTGGTGCAGACCGGCTCCAATTTCGGCTCCAACCAGCAGCACGAAAACCCGCTTCTGTGCGAGATCGGCACCGAGACCATGGTGTCGGACGGGCTGTTCATGATCAACATGCACAAATCCGCCTCCGCCTTCCGGCTCGAGCCGACGAGGATCGGCGAGCGCAACTATCTCGGCAACAACATCTACTATCCGCCGGACGGGCGCACCGGCGACAACGTCCTGCTCGGCACCAAGGTGATGATCCCCATCGACGGGCCGCTGCGCGAGAATGTCGGGCTTCTGGGTTCGCCTGCCTTTGAAATCCCGCGCATGGTGAACCGCGACAAGGAACTCATCGCGGGCGTCGACGAAGACGACCGGCGCCGGCGCATCCCGCACAAGAACCGCCACAATCTGGTGACGATCCTGCTCTTCGTGGCAACGCAATGGGTCATGCTGTTCGTCACGCTGGCGATCTGGGACCGGGCGCTGAACTACTACACCGAATGGGCCGAGGTCGCGCTGTTCGTCGCCGTGCTCCTGACCTCGGCGATCACCATTCCGTTCTACATCTTCGTGGAGCGGGCGAGCCTTGGTTTCGGCCGGCTGAAGCCGCAGATGACGACGATCTACGACGTCGCCTTCTGGCGCCACGAGCGCCACTGGAAGCTGGCGGATTCGCCGATCGTGCGCCTGTTCGCCGGCACGCCGTTCCGGCCGATGATCCTGCGCATGCTGGGCGTCAAGGTTGGCAAACGGGTCTATGACGGCGGCAGCAACCTCACCGAACGCTCGCTGGTAGAGATCGGCGACGACGCCACCCTCAACGAGGGCTGCGTCATCCAGGCCCATTCGCTGGAGGAAGGCGCTTTCAAGTCCGACTTCATCCGCATCGGCAAGGGCTGCACGCTCGGACCTTCAGCCTTTGTCCACTACGGCGTCGTGATGGGCGAAGGCTCGGTGGTCGATGTCGACTCCTTCGTCATGAAGGGCGAAGAGCTGGAGCCCAACTCCATATGGAGGGGCAATCCGGCCAAGCTGCACCGCTTCGTCGAGCCGATCACCGACGATGGCTCCAAGGTATCGGCCAGGGCATCGGCTTGAAGAAGGGCATCGGCTTGAACACCGGAGACATCCGTCTCGTTGCCGTGACCGAGGCCAACCGTGCCCTGGTCACGGCCCTGGAACTGGCGCCGGAGCAGAGGGATTTCGTCGCCGGCAATGCGGACTCGCTGGAAGAAGCCGAAACCGACGCAGACGCGCGGCCACGCGTCGTCATGGCTGGGACCCGTGTCGTCGGTTTCCTGATGTACGAGGCGCCCGAGGATGACGACGAGGCGCGCATCTACCGCTTCATGATCGACCGCGCTTCTCAAGGCAAAGGTTACGGCAAGGCCGCGCTGCGCGAAGTGCTGGACGAAATCCAGGGGCTCGGCCACATCAGCCACGTCTCGATCTGCTACGAACCGGAGAACGATGCGGCGCGAAACCTCTATCGCAGCGCCGGTTTCGTCGAAGAAGGGCTCGACGAGGACGGCGAAATGATCGCCGATCTCGCTTTGCCGGCACGGACGCACGAGCCGTGACGCGGCTGCCCGAGGAAATCGCCTTGGCCGAAGCGATCGCCGCCATCGCACCATCGGGAGTCCGGATCGGATGTCGCATGATCCGCGACGGCGACGAGGCCCATCTGCTGCCCGGGGAAGCGCATTCCCTCCCCGCGCGCCAGCCCGGCATGCGGCGCGCCAGCGGCGCGGCCCGGTGGATCGCGCACGGACTGCTGGCGGAGCTTGGCGTCGGCGACGTCGCCATCCTGCGCACGCCAACCGGCGCGCCGGTCTGGCCCGACGGGATAACCGGTTCGCTCGCGCACGACGACGACATGGCCGTGGCGGCGGTTGCCCCGATTGGCGATATCGCCTCGCTCGGCATCGACGTCGAGCCCGCGCAGCCTCTCCCGGATGATACTTTGGCCCTCGTGACAACGCCCGCGGACCGCACGGACGCAGCCGACCGGCATCTTGCCGGCCGCATCCTCTTTGCCGCCAAGGAAGCCGTCTACAAGGCCGTCTATCCGCTCGATCGCGAGGTGCTGGGCTATGAGGACATCACCGTCGACCTGAACGCAGGCCAGGCGACGACGAAGACCGGCTGCAAGGCCAGGCTCGTTTACTGCGCTGCCCCGCGCGTGGTGGTGCTGGCGTTTGTCGATGGAGATGGGGTTTGAGGTCGGCGCGCTTATTCTGCTGCGCTACGGCGTCATGAGTTCCTAGCCGAACGCGGCAATCGTTGACGTTGGCGCTGCCCCTCACTGTCCTGCCGGACATCTCTCCCCGTATAGTGACGGGGAGAGAGGGGCTGGCCGCGACGCCGGCATTCTTCCCGCAACGCTGGAGATTGGCGAAATCGCCGATGACAGCACCCCTCTCCCCGTCACTATACGGGGAGAGGATGCCGGCAGGCAGGTGAGG
>NZ_RZQI01000399.1:0-5230 GCF_003998335.1 Mesorhizobium sp. M7A.F.Ca.CA.002.05.1.1
GCTCTGCCCGCCGAACATCTTCCCGTGATCCTGGAAGTGGCGCCCAATGCCGATTATGCGCTGCTCGACAGCGGCACCGGCCAAAAGCTCGAACAATATGGCCCCTACCGTATCGTGCGGCCCGAGGGCCAGGCGATCTGGCAAAAGGCCTTGCCGGCAAAGGAATGGGAGCGTGCCGACGCCGTCTTCACCGGCGACACCGACGAGGAGGGCATCGGCCGCTGGCGTTTCCCCAAGCTGCCGCTCGGCGAGACCTGGCCGATGAAGCATGACGGCATCGACTATCTCGGCCGTTTCACCTCGTTTCGTCATGTCGGCGTCTTTCCCGAGCAGGCCTCCCATTGGGATCACATGGCCGGGCTGATCGCGGCGGCGAAGCGGCCGGTCAAGGTGCTGAACCTGTTCGGCTATACCGGTCTCGCCTCATTGGTGGCGGCTCGCGCCGGCGCCGAGGTCACCCATGTCGATGCCTCGAAGAAAGCGATCGGCTGGGCCCGTGAAAACCAGGAGATGGCCGGCCTCGGCAGCAAGCCGATCCGCTGGATCGTCGACGACGCGGTCAAATTCGCCGAGCGCGAGGAGCGCCGCGGCAGCCGCTACGACATCATCCTGTTCGACCCGCCGGCCTATGGCCGTGGCCCCAAGGGCGAGGTCTGGCAATTGTTCGAGGATCTGCCCGATTTGACCGATCTCTGCCGGGCGATCCTGACGCCGAAGCCGCTTGCCGTGGTGCTGACCGCCTATTCGATCCGCGCCTCCTTCTTCGCCATCCACGCCCTGATGCGCGATACCTTTGCCGGCATGGGCGGCAAGATTGAATCGGGTGAGCTGATCATCCGTGAAAAGTCCGCTGGCCGGGCGCTCTCGACCTCATTGTTTTCGCGCTGGGTGGCTGAATGAACGAGCGGCATGCAGGCGCACCTGGCCAGGTGAAGGAGGTCACCAGCCTCGCCAATCCGCTGGTCAAGGACATCAAGGCGCTCGCTCAGAAGAAATTCCGCGACCAGCAGAACGCCTTCATGGCCGAAGGGTTGAAGCTGGTTATCGATGCGCTCGATCTCGGCTGGCAGATCAGGACATTGGTTTTCGCCAAGGCCGGGCGCGGCAACGCGGCGGTGGAGAAGGTGGCCGCACGCACGGTTGCCGCCGGCGGCATGGTGCTCGAAGTGTCGGAAAAGGTGCTGGTGGCCATCACCCGCCGCGACAATCCGCAAATGGTGGTGGGCGTCTTTTCGCAAAAATTCCTCGCCTTGAAGGATGTCCGCGCCGACAATGGCGACGTCTGGGTGGCGCTCGACCGGGTGCGCGACCCCGGCAATCTCGGCACCGTCATCCGCACCGTCGATGCCGTCGGCGCCAAAGGCGTCATCCTGGTCGGCGATACCACTGATCCATTCTCCGTGGAGACGGTGCGCGCCACCATGGGTTCGATCTTTGCCGTGCCGGTGGCCAAAGCGACAACCGAGGCTTTCCTCGCCTGGCGAGGCGGGTTTTCAGGCCTCGTCGCCGGAACCCACCTGAAAGGCGCCGTCGACTACCGCTCGGTCGATTTTTCACGCGGGCCCGTGCTGCTGATGATGGGCAACGAGCAGCAGGGACTGCCCGAAAGCCTGGCTGCGAGTTGCGACAGGCTGCTCAGGATTCCGCAAGCCGGCCGTGCCGATTCGCTCAATCTGGCCGTTGCCACCGGCATCATGCTGTTCGAGATCCGGCGCGGCGCGCTCAAGCTCGAGCCAATCCTGGACCAGCAATGAAGGTTGCCCGCCCGTGAGATCATGGTCTCCCTACGCACTGCTTGTCGTCGCGGCCATCGCGCTCGACCAGTGGATAAAATACCTGGTCGAGGCCGATCTGCCTTTTCAGGAGAAGGTTGATCTGCTGCCCTTCCTGGCGCTGTTCCGCACCTACAATACCGGCATCGCCTTCTCGATGTTCTCGTCCTTCGGCGACACCGGGTTGATCGTCATCTCGCTTGTCGTCGTTGCTTTCGTGCTGTTCCTGGCGACGCGGATCGCGCCGTCCCAGATCCTTGCCCGCACCGGCTTTGCGCTGATCGTCGGTGGCGCTCTGGGCAATCTGATCGACCGCGCCGTCTACGGCCACGTCATCGACTATATTCTGTTTCACACGCCGGTGTGGTCCTTCGCCGTCTTCAACCTTGCCGACGCCTTCATTTCGGTGGGCGCGGCACTGGTCGTCTTCGACGAGCTGTTCGGCTGGGGACGCGAACCCAAAGCCAGACCTTCCAAGGATTGACCCCGTGCGGCCATCGCCGCACAGTTCATGTCGCCAAACAAGATCGCGGAGAAAGACATGTCCGAAACCTTCAAAGCCATCCTCGTTTCGCGTGACGCCGAGAAAAAGCAGTCGGTCAACGTAACCGATCTCACCGAGGCCGACCTGATGGAAGGCGATGTCACCGTCGCGATCGAGGCAACGACGGTGAACTACAAGGATGGCCTGGCGATCACGGGCAAGGCGCCGGTGATCCGCCACTGGCCGCTGGTGCCGGGCATCGATTTCGCCGGCACCGTCGTCTCGTCCTCGCATCCCGACTGGCGCACCGGAGACAAGGTCATTCTGAACGGCTGGGGCGTCGGCGAAACCCATTTCGGCGCCTATGCTGGCCGCGCCCGCGTCAAGGGCGACTGGCTGGTGCCGCTGCCGCAAGGCATCAGCCCGCATGACGCGATGGCCGTCGGCACCGCAGGCTATACCGCCATGCTCTGCGTCATGGCCCTGGAGCGGCACGGCATCCTGCCTGATCGCGGCCCGGTGGTGGTGACGGGGGCGGCCGGCGGCGTCGGCTCGGTCGCGGTCTCGATCCTGTCCAGCCTCGGCTACCATGTCATTGCTTCCACCGGCCGCAATGCCGAAAGCCCCTTTCTGATCGACCTTGGCGCCGCCGAAGTGATATCGCGCGAGGAGCTTGCCCAGCCGGCCAAGCCGCTGGCCAAGGAGCGCTGGGCCGGCGGCATCGACGCAGTCGGCAGCCACACGCTGGCCAATGTGCTGTCGATGACCTCCTACGGCGGCGCGGTCGCCGCCTGCGGCCTGGCCGGCGGCATGGACCTGCCGGCCAGCGTCGCGCCCTTCATCCTGCGCGGCGTCTCATTGCTCGGCATCGATTCAGTGATGGCGCCTAAAGCAGTCCGCCTCGAGGCATGGCGCCGCATCGCCACCGACCTCGATCTGCAGAAGCTCGCCAGCCTGTCCAGCACCATCGGGTTCGACGGCATCGTCGATGCCGCGCACGACATCGTCGACGGCAAGATCCGCGGCCGCGTCGTCGTGGATATGTGACTCCGCCCAACTGCCGGAAGGGATGGAATCGCCAGATCTGGCGGCAAACCCGCCGCGCCTCGGCAAAAAGCGCTCATCCGCTAAAATTCGAACGATCCGCCGCAATTTTCCATAATCTCTGTCTGGCAAGGATTTCGCATGATCGCGGAATCCGGCAGCCAACAGGCGGACACTGGCGACGACGTCGATGCGGTGCTCCCGCCGGCGTCGACGCGGCGCTTCGTCGCCGCGCCGCCGCTGGTGCCCGAGCCGGAATTCTCCAGGCGCGAAAGCCTGCCCTTTCTGACATTCGTCGCCATCGTGTTGGTGGCCGGGCTGGCGCATCTGACCGGGGCACCGATCTTCATCAGCGTCGCATTGCTGGCAACCGGCCTTGCCGGCCTTGCCCTGCATTTGCGCGCCAGGCGGAGCGAACATCGCACCTCCGCCCTTCTTGACGAAACCACTGCCCGCAGCCGCGCCGAGATCGAGACGCTGGCCGACCGCATGTGGGAGATGCAGGAGAGCGACGAGCGCTTTCGCGGCCTGATCGACGCGCTTGGCGATCTCGTCATCCATCGCGACCGCGACGGCTACATCGTCTATGCCAACAAGGTCTTCGCCGATCTCGTCGAGATCGACCAGCGCGACCTCGCCGGCAAGACCCTGGCGGAACTGGGCATCGAGGTCGGCATGGTTCCCGATGCCGCCTTTTCCGACCATGAGTGCCTGAGTTCCACCGATGTCTCCATCAGCACGCCGAGCGGGCAGCGCTGGTTCTCTTGGATCGAACTGTCGGTGCGCGACAAGGACAGCGGCGCCGTTTCACACCGCGCCATCGCCCGCGACATCACCGCCCGCAAACGCGCCGAATCGTCGCTGATCACCGCACGCGAACGGGCCGAATATGCCAGCCAGGCCAAATCGCGCTTCCTCGCTACCGTCAGCCATGAAATCCGCACCCCGATGAACGGCATCATGGGCATGGCCAGGTTGCTCGCCGACACCAGCCTGTCGCCGGAGCAGCAGACCTATGTCGGCGCCGTCTCGACCTCGGCCAGCGCATTGCTTGCCCTGATCGAGGATCTTCTCGACTATTCCAAGATCGAAGCCGGGCGCTTCGACCCCGAGCCGCAGCCGATGTCGGTGCGCGAGATCGCCGACAACATCATCGAATTGCTGGCGGCGCGCGCCTTCGCCAAGGATATCGGACTGGGTTGCCATGTCGAACCCGACGTGCCGCAATTGATCACCGCCGATCCGGGCAAGGTCAGGCAGGTGCTTCTCAACCTCATCGGCAACGCCATCAAGTTCACCGACAGCGGCGGCGTGCTGGTGAGCATAGCACGCGCACGCACCGAAACCAGCGACCGCATATGCTTCACCATCGCCGATACCGGTCCGGGCCTGCGTGACGCCGACCTGGAGCGCATTTTCGAGGAATTCGAGCAGGCCGACGGCACGTCGACACGCACACATGGCGGGGCCGGCCTCGGCCTTGCCATCTCCAGACGCCTGGTGGCCGCCATGGGCGGCACGATCTCGGTATCCAGCCGGCTCGGCCAGGGATCCGAATTCGTCTTCGAAATCCCTGCGATAGCGGCCACCGAAGCGCCGCAGGGCCACCAGAATGCTCTCTCGGGCAGACGCGCGGTGATCCTGTCGAAGAACGCCGTCGAGGCCGACGCCATCGCCCGCACCATCCGCGCCAATGGCGGCGCGGTCGACATCGCCACCACTGCAGCACAGGCCGCGCCTTTCGCCGCCGGCTGCGATGCGATCCTGGTCGATGCAGCGATGGAAGAAGGCGACGGAAGGCTGCTCAAGCGCCTGCGCCAGAGCGGTTTCTCCGACTGTGAGGCGATCACGCTGATCGCGCCGACCGATCGCGGCATGCTTGGCGAGTTCCGTGCCAGCGGCTACGCAACCTTCCTGGCCAGGCCAGGAA
>NZ_RZQI01000400.1:0-5216 GCF_003998335.1 Mesorhizobium sp. M7A.F.Ca.CA.002.05.1.1
CGCCAGGCCTGCGCCGCGGCGAAGTGGACAGGTTCCTCGAGCGGCACCAGGACTGGCTGGAGCAGCGACTGGCCAAGGTGCCGACGCGGCCGCAGGTGCGGCCCGGCATCAGGATCCCGCTGCGCGGCGTGCCGCACCGCATCGTCCATGAACCGTCAAAGCGCGGCACCGTCACCGTGTCGCGCGACGAACGTGGTCCGCTCTTGATCGTGCATGGCGACCGCATACATCTGCCGCGCCGCCTCGCCGATTTCCTCAAGCGCGAGGCCAAGAAGGAAATCGAGAAGCTGGTGGCCAAACACACCGAGGCGCTCGGCAAGCGCGCCAAGGCTATCCGCTTCAAGGACACATCAAGCCGCTGGGGGTCATGCACCTCCGAAGGCAATCTGTCCTTTTCCTGGCGCATCATGATGGCGCCGTCGCCGGTCATCAACTACCTCGTCGCGCATGAAGTGGCGCATCTCAAGGAGATGAACCACGGTCCGAAATTCTGGAAATTGTGCGAAAAGCTCTGCCCCGACACCGATCGCTGCAAGGACTGGCTGAAGCGCAATGGCGGTGCGCTGCAGGCGATCATGTTCGAGTAGATCGCTCAGTCGTCGTTGGCGGCGTTCAAGTCCTCAGGCCGTAGCCCCTCATCGCCATGATGCGGCCACGGCAGGAAATTGCCGTCGAATTCATCGCTGCCAAAATAGTCGAGCGCGCGGTGCGCCTCGGCGCCGTCGAAGGCGGCCTTGTCGATCAGGTGCGCGATGACCTCGCGCGCCTGCGCGATCTTCTGCCTGAGTTCGGCAATTGTCCTGTCGGTCATGGTCATGCTCCCGCAGTGTGTCCTGTTCATCCATAGGTAGCGCCTTTGGCCGCGCCGGCAAACAGCATGCTTTTTCTCGACTCTTTTCGCTTTTCATGCCAATTCCCGCGCCATGGCACTCGACATCAAGATCTGCGGCTTGAAGACCGACGCGGCAATGGCCGCGGCGCTGGCCGGCGGCGCCAGCCATGTCGGGTTTATCTTCTTCGCCAAAAGCCCACGCTATGTCGAACCCGCCGAGGCTGGCCGCCTGCGCGAGGCGGCGCGCGGCAAGGCGATGGCGGTTGCTGTCATCGTCGATGCCAGCGACGCTTTCCTGGATGAAATCCTTGCCCAAATGCAGCCCGACATGCTGCAACTGCATGGCGCGGAAACGCCCGAGCGCGTCGCCGAGGTCAAAGCCCGTTATGGTTTGCCGGTGATGAAGGCGCTGCCGCTCAGCGAGGCTGCCGATCTCGAACGGATAAAGCCATTCATCGGCATATCAGACCGGTTCCTGTTCGACGCCAAGCCGCCGAAAGGCTCAGAACTGCCGGGCGGCAATGGTGTTGCCTTCGACTGGCGCATTCTTGTCGGCCTTGACGGCGGCGTCGATTACATGCTTTCCGGTGGGCTCAACGCCGCCAATATCGGCGATGCCCTTCGGCTTGCCGACCCGCCCGGAATAGACATTTCCTCAGGCGTGGAAAGCGCACCGGGCGTCAAGGATCCGGCGCTGATCGAACAGTTTTTCCGGGCCGTCAGGACCGCGCGGAACACCCGCGCAGCCTAGTAGTGCCTTAAACCAGAGCATGTCCCGGAAAAGTGGGAACCGGTTTTCCGACAAGGACATGCTTCATAAGTCAAGATGCCAGGAGATCGGCGATGAACAAGCCGGCGACACCCAATTCCTTCCGCACCGGACCCGATGAACAGGGCATGTTCGGCATTTTCGGCGGTCGTTTCGTTGCCGAAACGCTGATGCCGCTGATCCTCGATCTGGAGCAGCACTGGAACGAGGTCAAGAACGATGCGAATTTCAGGGCCGAGCTGACTGACCTGTCGACCCATTATGCCGGGCGACCCTCGAAGCTCTATTTCGCCGAAGGCCTCACGAAGCATCTCGGCGGCGCAAAGGTCTATTTCAAGCGCGAGGATTTGAACCACACCGGTTCGCACAAGATCAACAACTGCCTCGGCCAGATCCTGCTGGCCAAGCGCATGGGCAAGAAGCGCATCATCGCCGAGACCGGCGCCGGCCAGCATGGCGTGGCATCGGCCACGGTCGCGGCCCGCTTCGGCTTCCCCTGCGTCGTCTATATGGGCGCCACCGACGTCGCCCGGCAAAGCCCCAATGTCTTCCGCATGAAGCTGCTCGGCGCCGAAGTGCGCCCGGTGACCGCTGGTCACGGCACGCTGAAGGACGCCATGAACGAGGCGTTGCGCGACTGGGTGACCAATGTCGAGGACACCTATTACCTGATCGGCACCGCCGCCGGCCCGCATCCCTATCCGGAGCTGGTGCGCGACTTCCAGTCGGTAATCGGCACCGAAGCGCGGGCGCAGATCCTAGAGCAGGAAGGCCGACTGCCGGACACCATCATCGCCGCTGTCGGCGGTGGTTCGAACGCCATCGGCCTGTTCCATCCCTTCCTCGACGACAAAGAGGTCCGCATCATCGGCATCGAGGCCGGCGGACGCGGCCTTGACGGCATCGAGCATTGCGCCTCGATGAATGCCGGCGCGCCGGGCGTGCTGCATGGCAACCGCACCTATCTCCTGCAGAACGCCGACGGACAGATCATGGACGGCCATTCTATCTCGGCCGGTCTCGATTATCCCGGCGTCGGCCCCGAGCATTCCTGGCTGCGCGATTCAGGCCGCGTCGAATACGTGCCGATCCTCGACGACGAGGCGCTCGAGGCCTTCAAGCTGACGACGCGCGTCGAAGGCATCATCCCGGCGCTGGAATCCGCGCATGCCATTGCGCATGCGGTGAAGATCGTGCCCGCCATGGACAAGGACCAGATCGTCATCGTCAACCTGTCCGGCCGTGGCGACAAGGACGTGCATACGGTGGCCTCGATGCTGGGTATGGAGATCTAGGCCCCTTTGGACAGTTTCGATTTGGGAGTTGATTATGAGCAAAATTCGTCCAAAGGGCCAGACATGGTGACCCGCATCGACCGCCGCATGGCAAAACTGAAAGCCGAAGGCCGCCCGGCGCTCGTCACCTATTTCATGGGCGGCGACCCTGACTACGACACCTCCTTGTCGATTATGAAGGCACTGCCCAAGGCCGGCGCCGACATCATCGAGCTCGGCATGCCGTTTTCCGACCCGATGGCCGACGGCCCGGCGATCCAGGCGGCGGGCCTGCGGGCGCTGAAGGGCGGCCAGACGCTGGTCAAGACGCTGAAGATGGCGGCCGACTTCCGGACCAGTGACAATGAAACGCCGATCGTGCTGATGGGCTACTACAATCCGATCTACATCTATGGCGTCGACCGCTTCCTCAAGGACGCGATCGCCAGCGGCATTGACGGGCTGATCGTCGTCGACCTGCCGCCCGAGATGGACGAGGAACTGTGCATTCCGGCGCTCAAGGCCGGCATCAATTTCATCCGGCTGGCGACACCGACGACCGACGACAAGCGCCTGCCGAAAGTGCTGCAGAACACGTCGGGCTTCGTCTACTATGTGTCGATGACCGGCATCACCGGCTCGGCGCTGGCCGACACCGGCAAGGTGGCGGCGGCGGTCAAGCGCATCAAGGGCCACACCGACCTGCCGGTCTGCGTCGGCTTCGGCGTCAAGACCGCCGAGCAGGCCCGGGTGATCGGCGCCAATGCCGACGGTGTCGTCGTCGGCACCGCGATCGTCAATGCGGTTGCCAATGTGCTGGGACCGAAGGGCGAAAAGACCGCCGATCCGGCCGAAGCCGTCGCCACGCTGGTCAGCGGCCTTGCGCAAGGCGTGCGTTCGGCCCGCCTTGCTGCTGCCGAATAGTTCTCCTACCTCTTCCCAATCCTCGTCAGGACAGGAGCCGAAGCGATGAACTGGATCACCAATTACGTTCGCCCGAAGATCAATTCGATGCTCGGCCGGCGCACCGACATGCCCGAGAACCTCTGGATCAAGGATCCGGAGACCGGCGAGATGGTGTTCCACAAGGACCTGGAATCCAACCAGTTCGTCATTCCGTCGTCCGGCCATCACATGAAGATCTCGGCCAAGGAGCGGCTGAAATTCTTCTTCGATGGCGGCAAATACGAGACCCTGGACAACCCCAAGGTGATGCAGGATCCGCTGAAATTCCGCGACGAGAAGCGCTATGTCGACCGGTTGAAGGACGCCAAGGCCAAGACCGGCCTTGAGGACGCGATCATCAATGCGCTGGGCACCGTCGAGGGTCTGCCGGTGGTGGTCACGGTGCAGGATTTCGCCTTCATGGGCGGCTCGCTCGGCATGGCCGCTGGCGACGCCATCGTGCATGGCTTCGAAGTGGCCCTGCAGCGCAAGCGGCCGCTGATCCTGTTCGCCGCTTCCGGCGGCGCGCGCATGCAGGAAGGTATTTTGTCCCTGATGCAATTGCCGCGGACAACGGTTGGTGTCGACCGGCTGAAGGAAGCCGGCCTGCCCTACATCGTCGTTTTGACCAACCCGACCACGGGCGGCGTGACCGCCTCCTATGCCATGCTGGGCGACGTGCACATTGCCGAGCCCGGCGCGCTGATCGGCTTTGCCGGACCGCGCGTCATCGAACAGACGATCCGCGAGAAATTGCCCGACGGCTTCCAGCGCTCCGAATATCTGATGGAGCACGGCATGGTCGACATGGTCGTATCCAGGCTGGAAATGCGTGAAACGATCGCGCGCCTGCTCAAGATGCTGCTCAAGCTGCCGGAAGAGCAAAAAACGCTGGAGCCGGAAATCCTGCCGCCGGCGGTGGTCGCCGCGGAAGCTCGGCCGCAAGCCTGAAGCGACACGAAGCGCCGCGACCGCGATTGCACGGGTGCTTCGGCGCGCTGTAGCTTTTGATTGCCATAGCCATCCGAAACCGATTCTGGTTTTCACGGCTCATGCGCTAGGATTCTGCCATGACGACGCTTGCCGCCGACCGCGAAATCGAAGCCCTGATGGCGCTTCATCCGAAAGGCTTCGACCTTTCGCTCGACCGCATTTCGCGGCTGCTGGAGCGGCTTGACGATCCGCAGGATCGGCTGCCACCGGTCATCCACATCGCCGGCACCAACGGCAAAGGCTCGTGCGCCGCCTTTTCGCGCGCCCTGCTCGAGGCAGCGGACTACCGCGTCCATGTTCACACCTCGCCGCATCTGGTCAACTGGTATGAGCGTTACCGGCTGGCCGCCGATGGCGGCGGCAGGCTGGTCGAGGACAGGGTTTTCGCCGATGCTATTGCCCG
>NZ_RZQI01000039.1:0-15326 GCF_003998335.1 Mesorhizobium sp. M7A.F.Ca.CA.002.05.1.1
GCAGGGCGTGAACGTCACCCACAAGGTGAGCAGCGCCCCCAGCGATCCGGCAAGCAACGGGTCGAGCGAGCCGGAATGGCGGAACGCGGCGATGAAGCCGACGAACTGCAGCACCAGGATGAGCGGTCCTGGCGTCGTTTCTGCAAGTCCAAGACCGTCCACCATTTCACCCGGCGCCAGCCAGCCGAAGGACTGGACGGCTGCCTGCGCGACATAGGCGAGCACCGCGTAGGCGCCACCGAAGGTGACGACAGCCATCAGGCTGAAGAACCGGCCTATCTCGGTCCAGACGCTTGCGGAGCCGGTGAACCACCAGATCAAAAGAACAGGCCCGAGCCAGATCGGCAGCCAGATGGCGAGGGTGCGCGGCGCGTGCCATTTGGTAGGTTTGACATGGGCCAGTTCGCCACGCTCGAACATCAGGTCGACCGCTCCCTTGGAGTCGGCAACACCGTCTTTGCCATGGGCCGAGCCGGAAAACAGGCCGGGAGCAACGCGGTCCCCCAGCCATCCCGTCAGGCCGGCGAGAAGGACGATGAGCGGAAACGGCACATTCAACGCATAGATGGCAATGAACGCCGCGACCGCGATCGACACCATGACCCGGTTCTTGAGGGCGCGTCGCCCGATCCGGATCACCGCCTCGATGACAATGGCGAGCACCGCCGCCTTCACCCCGAAAAACAGCGCCGCGACGAGCGGCATGTCGCCATAGAGGACGTACAGGCTGCTCAAGGCGAGCATGACGAGCGCGCCCGGCACGACGAACAGGATGCCGGCAACAAGGCCACCGGCCGTCCTGTGCAGCAGCCAACCGATGTAGATGGCGAGTTGCTGGGCTTCCGGGCCAGGCAGCAGCATGCAGTAATTCAACGCATGCAGGAAACGCCGTTCCCCGATCCAGCGCCGCTCCTCGACCAGTTCCTTGTGCATCAGCGCGATCTGCCCGGCCGGACCGCCAAAGCTGAGCAATCCGATTTTCGCCCAGACCTTCGTGGCTTCCGCGAAGGTCGGCGCAGCCGGCGGCTCGACGGTCACCGCCTTATTGTCGGGGACAAGAATGGTCATGATGGTTTACCTGCAGCGGGCCAGTTGTGCGTTTCTTCGGTGGCGTCGCGACACCAGCGGAAGAACGCGTCGTAGAGCAGCATGCCTGCTTCCAGTTGTTCCAAATCGTCGCGGTACATACGCGACAGACCGAGCGAGGCAGCCAGAAAACCGGCCGCCTGGGGCACCAGGTCGAGGCTTGCGGTGTCGGCCGCGCGCACGATCAACGCCAGGCGATCGAGCGCCCCGGATTCCAACCCGAACTCCTCGATCATCGTGTCGAAGGTGCAGCGTTCGCCGCGATGGCTCCAGAACACATTGTCGATGTCGAACGGCACGGCCTGAAAGCGGTCGGCAACAGCCAATACTTCAGCGGGTTCGACAAACAGGAACACCGCGTCGGGGTCGAGGAAACGCCGGATCAGCCATGGGCAAGCGATGCGGTCGACCTTCGGGCGGGATCGCGTCACCCAGACGGTGGCGCCCTTTTCATTGCGTGGCGGCAACTTGGCGGTGCGGACCAGAAGCCCCCCGGCATCGCGCCAGGCCTCAAAGCCGCCTTCAAGGGATTCGGCTGATATCCCCTCATGGCGCATCCATGCGACGACGCCTTGCGAGAGCTTTTGCCCCTTCTGACAGACGACGGCCACCGGCTTGTCGGCAAACTCGGCCGCCCAGGTCGAAACGGTTTTGAAATCGCGCCGGCACGAGGCCGGCAACAGGCGCGGATCGGCTTCGAAATCTTCTTCGATGCGAACATCGATGATGACAGGTGCACCCGGCAGACCTATGAGCCGGGACAATTGCGGTACGGTGATAGCGGTTGTTGACGGCATGGCGTCCACCTCCTGAAAAGAGAAGCTTGGACGCGAACGTTGGGCTGACGCCTCACGGGGTCGTCGCGATGCACCCCTTGTCATGATGGTGGATTTGTTGGGCGCGCTTGTCAAGGACGGTGACCGTTCTCGACCTACCCGGCCAGGATAACCGGAAAACCGATGGCGGCCTGATTTGATCAAGCCGCCATCCGTCGATTCAGTATCAATGATTGTCTCTGGGGACACCGCTGGTGTGCGCGACATCCTGGTATTTCACCGCCGGCTTCAGCACCATCCCCTCCGAGAACTGCGCGACCATGCCGCGCTGGATCTCCTGCCAGGGTGTCTGGTGCTTGGGATAGTGGAAGCCGCCATTGTTCTGCAACTCGGCGCGGCGCCGGGTGATCTCGTCGTCGGTGACGAGGATGTCGGCCGTACCCTTGCGCAAGTCGATGCGGACACGATCGCCCGTCTTGAGCAGCGCCAGTCCGCCGCCAATCGCCGCTTCCGGCGAGGCGTTGAGGATCGAGGGCGAACCCGACGTGCCCGACTGGCGGCCGTCACCGATGCAAGCGAGCGCGTGGATGCCCTTCTTGATGAGATAGGCCGGCGGCTGCATGTTGACGACCTCGGCACCGCCGGGATAGCCGACCGGGCCAGCGCCGCGCATGAACAGGATGGTGTGTTCGTCGATGCCTTGCGCCGGGTCGTCGATGCGGGCGTGGTAATCCTCCGGCCCGTCGAAAACCATGGCGTTACCTTCGAAAGCCTCGGGATCCTTGGGGTTGGAGAGATAGCGTTCGCGGAATTCCGGCGAGATGCCGCTGGTCTTCATGATCGCCGAATCGAACAGATTGCCCCGAAGATTGATGAAGCCGGCATTGGCCTTCAGCGGCTTGGCGACAGAGCGGATGACGTCGGGATTTTCGTTGGCAACGCCCTCGCTGTTCTCACCGATCGACTTGCCGTTGACGGTGCGCGCGCCGGGATGCGGCAACAGCCCGCCCTTCATCAGTTCGGCGATGACCGCCGGCACGCCGCCGGCATGATGGTAGTCCTCGCCGAGATATTCGCCCGTCGGCTGCAAATTGACCAGCAGCGGCACATTGAGGCCGACCGTCTGCCAGTCGTCATTGTCGAGCTTGACTCCAAGGTGACGGGCGATGGCGTTGAGATGGATAGGCGCGTTGGTCGAGCCGCCAATGGCCGAATTGACGACGATGGCGTTCTCGAAAGCCTCTCTCGTCATGATGTCGGACGGCTTCAGATCCTCATGCACCATCTCGACGATGCGTTTTCCGGTCTCATAGGAAATCTGGCCGCGCTCGCGGTAGGGCGCGGGAATGGCGGCCGAGCCCGGCAACTGCATGCCAAGCGCCTCGGCCAGCGAGTTCATCGTGGTGGCGGTGCCCATGGTGTTGCAATAGCCGGTGGACGGCGCCGACGAGGCGACGATATCCATGAACTCGTCATAATCGATCTCGCCGGCCGACAGGCGCTGGCGTGATTCCCAGACGATGGTGCCGGAGCCGGTGCGCTTGCCCTTGTGCCAGCCATTGAGCATCGGGCCGACCGACAGGGCGATCGCCGGGATGTTGACGGTGGCCGCCGCCATCAGCAGGGCCGGTGTCGTCTTGTCGCAACCGATGGTCAGCACGACGCCATCGAGCGGATAGCCGTAGAGCACCTCGACAAGGCTGAGATAGGCAAGGTTGCGGTCAAGTGCCGCGGTCGGGCGCTTGCCGGTCTCCTGGATCGGATGGCAAGGAAACTCGAAGGGAATGCCGCCCATCGAGACGATGCCTTCGCGCACACGCTTGGCGAGTTCGATATGGTGACGGTTGCAAGGCGACAGATCCGAGCCGGTCTGGGCGATGCCGATCAGCGGCTTGCCGGACATCAGTTCGGCGCGCGTCAGGCCGTAATTGAGATAGCGTTCGAGATAGAGCGCCGTCATGCCCGGATTGTCGGGATTGTCGAACCACTCCTGCGAGCGAAATTTTTTCTTATGGGTGGGGGCGCCTGCCATCATGGTCTCCGTATTTGTAAGACAAATCGATATGGCAACGCGCGGGAGCAGGCAAGAGGGCGTGCGGTCGCAACCGGACTTTGGTGCGATAGACACGCACCGAGCCGTGCGTTACGGGTTCGGGCAGTCTTGTCCGGGAGGTTTTCATGGCTTTGGTGATCGAAGGCGAGGAGCGCATTGCCGCACCGCTGCAAAAAGTGTGGGAAGCGCTGAACGATCCCGAGGTCTTGAAGGCGACCATTCCCGGCTGCCAGAGCCTGGAGATGAAGTCGCCGACCGAGATGGCGGCAACCGTGGTGGTGAAGATCGGACCGATCAAGGCGACGTTCAACGGCGAAGTGACGCTGAAGAACCTGAAGCCGCCGCACTCCTACACCATCCAGGGCGAAGGCAAGGGCGGCATTGCAGGCTTCGCCAAGGGGGGCGCCGACGTGACGCTGACGGCGGATGGACCCGACGCCACGATATTGAACTACGCGGCCAAGGCCGATGTCGGGGGCAAGATCGCACAGCTTGGCAGCCGCCTGATCGAATCGACCTCGAAGAAACTGGCTGGACAGTTTTTTTCCAGCTTTGGCGAGAAGGTCGGCGCGGCCTAGGCTGCAGCACGGCGGCGCCTGCTATTCAAACACAATACTCGGCACGGCAGCAGCAGCCGCACCACGCTCTTCGTTGACCCGGTCCCAGACCTTCGAGGCGATGTCGCGGTAGATTTTCGCTTCGGGGCCATCGGGCTTGGAGACGACAACCGGCGTGCCGGCATCCGAGCTTTCGCGAATGCCCATTTCGAGCGGCACCTCACCGAGGAAGGTGACGCCGAGGCGCTCGGCCTCGCGGCGGGCGCCGCCATGGCCAAAGATGTCGTAGCGCTTGCCGGTGTCCGGGGCGATGAAATAGCTCATGTTCTCGACGATGCCGAGCAACGGGACGTCGACCTTCTTGAACATGTTGAGGCCTTTTCGCGCGTCGATCAGGGCCAGGTCCTGTGGCGTCGAGACGATGACAGCACCAGCCAGCGGCACCTGCTGGGCCATGGTCAACTGCGCGTCGCCAGTGCCGGGCGGCATGTCGACGACGAGCACGTCGAGACGGCCCCATTCGACCTCGCGCAGCATCTGCGTCAGCGCCGACATCACCATCGGGCCGCGCCAGATCATCGGCGTTTCCTCGTCGACGAGGAAACCCATGGACATTACCTTCAGGCCGTAATTCTCCATCGGTTTCAGGATCTTGCCGTCGACGGTCTGCGGCCGGCCGTGGATGTTGAGCAGCCTGGGCATGGACGGTCCGTAGATGTCGGCATCCAGCACGCCGACGCGCAGGCCGTTGGCGGCGAGGCCGAGCGCGATGTTGACGGCGGTGGTCGACTTGCCGACGCCGCCCTTGCCGGAAGCAACGGCAATGATCGCCTCGATACCGGGCACGCCACGTTTGCCCGAACTGTGCGAGGCGGGCGCGTGCGGAGCCGCACGCGGCGCGGCGGCAGCGGGCGCAGCCGGCGGAACGGGCCTGGGTGCGGGGCGCGACGGAACCGGCGCCTCCATGCCGCCGCCCCTCTTCTCGGCCGTCAGCGCGACGACCGCGCCGGCGACCCCGGGGATTGTCTTGACGACGCGCTCGGCGGCGGCGCGCAGCGGCTCCATTTCCTGGGCACGAGCGGCGGGAACGGTAATCGAGAAGAAGACCTTCCCGTCGGCGATGAAAATCTCCGAAACCATGCCGAGGTCGACGATGTTGCCGGTGAAATCCGGCCCGTTGACCGTCTTCAGACGCTCGGTGACGATTTCCTTGGTGACGGACATGGCAGTTTTTCCTTACGCAGCTTGCGCCTGAGATGCAGCTTGCACCTGAGATAATGCAGTTTCCGGACAGAACCAAGCCGTGGAGCAATGGCTGCCTTGGCGTGCCTGGAAAAGCGGCGGGTCCTGTCGGATTTCATCCGCGCCAAACGTCTTCCAGATAATCGAGCGCCGATGCGGCCAACAATCAGGTCGAGCGACAGTCGTCAAACGATCGCGGCGACCTATTTCGGTGACCAGCACGGGGTCGACAACCAGGAAAGGAGACCATCATGCTCGCAAACAGCAATGCAACGGCCAATCTCGCGGTGAAGGATCTCGCGAAAGCCAAGGCTTTCTATGAGGGAACGCTTGGCCTGAAACAGGTGCACGATGAGGGCGGCGAACTGATCGTCTACAAAAGCGGCGATACCACCCTCAACGTCTATCATTCTCAATTTGCCGGAACCAACAAGGCGACAGCGGTAACCTGGATGGTTGGCGACGAGATCGGCAACATCGTCAAGGAACTGAAGACGAAGGGCGTCGCCTTCGAGCACTATCAGATGCCGGGCTTGACGCTGGAGGGCGATCTCCACGTCGGTTACGGAATGAAGGTCGCCTGGTTCAAGGACCCGGACGGCAACATCCTGAACCTTGTGGACAGGTAGATTTCTTTACGTCACCTCGCCAGGCCAACCGCCAGGTAGGTGAGCGCCGAAATCAAAGCGGTGGCCGGCAAGGTGACGATCCAGGCAATGACGATGTTGCCGGCAATGCCCCAGCGCACGGCCGAGACGCGGCGGGCGGCGCCGACGCCGATGATGGCGCCAGTGATGGTGTGCGTGGTCGACACGGGAATGCCGAGCCAGGTCGCGGCAAACAGGGTGATCGCCCCGCCGGTCTCGGCGCAAAAACCCTGCATCGGGTTCAGCCGCGTGATCTTCGAGCCCATGGTGTGGACGATGCGCCAGCCGCCGAACAGGGTGCCGAGCGCCAGTGCCGCCTGACAGGTGAGGACAACCCAGAGCGGTACATGGAAAGTCGCGCCGAGCATGCCTTGCGAATAGAGCAGCACGGCAATGATGCCCATGGTCTTCTGCGCGTCATTGCCACCGTGCCCGAGCGAATAGAGCGAGGCGGAAAAGAACTGCATGACGCGGAAGGTACTGTCGACCGCAAAGGGCGTCTGGCGCACGAAGAGCCACGAGACGACGAAAATCAGGATGAGCGCCAGGATAAAGCCGGTCGCTGGCGACAGGACGATTGCCGCAACCGTCTTGCCAAGCCCTGTCCAGACGATGGCGCCCACGCCTGCCTTTGCCACACCGGCACCTACCAGGCCGCCGATCAACGCATGCGAGCTGCTCGACGGGATGCCGGCGATCCAGGTGACGATGTTCCAGACTATGGCGCCGACGAGCGCCGAGAAGATGACCGCCGGGGTGACGATGCTGACATCGACGATACCCTTGCCCACTGTCTCGGCGACGTGGAGGCCGAAGAACATGAAGGCGATGAAGTTGAAGAAAGCCGCCCACAATACCGCGTATTGCGGCCTTAGCACGCGGGTGGAGACGATGGTGGCAATGGAGTTGGCGGCATCGTGCAAGCCGTTGAGAAAGTCGAAGAACAGCGCGACGCCGACGAGGCCGACCAGCACGGGAAAGGCAATGGTGGCTTCCATCACCTAGACATTCTCAATGACGATGCCGCTGATCTCGTTGGCGACGTCCTCGAAGCGGTCGACCACTTTTTCCAGTTGGCCATAAATCTCGCTGCCGATCATGTACGCCATCGGATCGCTGCTGCCGTGCTTCCTGAAGAGATCCTTCAGCCCTTGCTCGTGCAGGTCGTCGGCCCGGCTTTCGACGCGCATCACCTCTTCGGCGATGGCGTTGAGGCGCACCGTGTGCGTCGCGACCTTGTTGAGCAGCGGGATCGCCTCGGCCACCAGCTTGGCGGCGGCGACGATGACGCCACCCATTTCCTGCATCAGCGGATCGAATTCCTTGCGCTCGAACAGCTTCACCGTCTTGACCGTCTTGTGCATCATGTCGATGGCATCATCCATCGACTGGATCAGGTCCTTGATGTCGCCGCGATCGAAAGGCGTGATGAAGGAGCGCCGCACCGCCAGCAGGACTTCCGCGGTGATGTGGTCGGCCTCATCTTCGAGATCGACGATTTTCTGGCACCAGAGGTCGATATCCCTGCCCTGGAGAAGCTGCTCCAGCGCCTCGGCGCCGCCGACCACGGTGCGCGAATGTCGTTCGAACAGGTCGAAGAAGCGATCTTCGCGCGGCAAAAGCTTGCGGAACCAGCCCAGCATGGTCGATCTCCCAGTTTCATCCACATAGCGCCGCATCGCGCCGCGGGAAACAGGTAGCCGGCTTAAAGGTGTGGATGCAGGGCAATTGTGCATCGCGCTTGCGGTGAGGCGCGATTTCCCCGACCTTGCAGCGAACCACCGGAAAGATCGCATGATCGACAAGCTGGAATTCTTCATCGCGCTCGCCAGGGAGGAGCATTTCGGCCGGGCGGCGGAGGTATGCGGCGTCACCCAGCCGACGCTCTCGGCCGGCATCAAGCAGTTGGAGGGCCAGCTTGGCGTCATGCTGGTCCTGCGCGGCTCACGCTTCCAGGGGCTGACGCCGGAGGGAAAACAGGTGCTGGTGTGGGCACGCCGCATCGTCGGCGACACCAGGACCATGCGCGAGGAAATGCGCGCGGCGCGCCACGGACTTTCGGGCCGTATCCGCATCGCCGCCATTCCGACGGCGCTCGCCATGCTGCCGCGGCTGACGACGCCGTTTCGCGAAAAGCATCCAGGCGTCACCTTTTCGGTGCTGTCGCGGACCTCGATCGAGGTGCTGTCGCTGCTCGGCAATTTCGACATCGATGCCGGCATCACCTATCTCGACAACGAGCCGCTGGGGCGGGTGACCAGCGTGCCGCTCTATGACGAGCGCTACCAACTGATCACCGCGATGGGAAATCCCTATTCCGACCGCGACAAAGTGACATGGGCAGAGCTCTCAAGCCTGCCGCTGTGCCTGTTGACGCCAGACATGCAGAACCGTCGCATCATCGATCAGCATCTGGCCGAAGCCGGCGTGCAGGTGCGACCGACGCTGGAATCCAATTCGATGATCGTGCTGTTTTCGCACATCCGCACCGGCAAATGGTCGTCGATCATGCCGCTCAACCTTGCGGAAACATTCGGCTTTTCCGAGCCGATCCGGGCCATTCCGATTGTCGAGCCGGATGCCAGCCACACGGTCGGCCTGGTGGCGACACCGCGCGAACCGCACACACCTTTGGTCTCGGCGCTGCTGGACGAGGCAATGGCGCTGGCGGACGATTTCCACGCAAACCGTTCCGCTAGACAGAGTTAGCCGAACGGAACGATAGAAAATTTCTATCGTACAACGAAACCGCTTTATTGATTTCAGAGGTTTTCTCTGGTTTCTTAAGCACTTAGCGATAAAGCGGCACGCGCATGTCGTTGTTCCAAAACAGCTTGATGCTTCTGGCCGATATGTATGGGTCGCTACGATAGGGAGGGCGCTGCATGACAATGCAGCCTGCAAGTACCGAGATCACGTCGCGCACGGTCGCGATCATCCAGGAGATGAAGGGCCTCGAAGGCCCGTTGCTGCCGATCCTTCACGGCATCCAGGAAGAGTTCGGCCATGTGCCCAAGGATGCGCTGCCGGTCATCGCCGAGGCGCTGAACATTTCCAGGGCCGAGGTGCACGGCGTCGTCAGCTTCTATCATGATTACCGCAGCCACCCGGCAGGCCGGCATGTGCTGAAGCTCTGCCAGGCGGAATCCTGCCAGTCGATGGGTTCGGACGCCATCGCCGCCAAGCTGAAGCAATTGCTGGGCATCGGCTTCCATGAGACGACCCGCGACGGTTCGGTAACGCTGGAGCCGGTCTATTGTCTCGGCCTGTGCGCCTGTTCGCCCGCTGCTATGCTGGATGGCGAGGTGATCGGGCGGCTCAATGACGAGAAGCTCGACGAGATCGTTGCAGAGGTGCGCTCATGATCCCGCGCATCTACATTCCCGGCGATTCCGGTGCGCTGGCGCTTGGCGCCGAAAAGGTCGCCAAGGCGATCGCCGGCGAACTCGCCGAGCGCGGCATCGAAGCCAAGATCGTGCGCAACGGGTCGCGCGGCGCCTATTTCCTCGAACCAATGGTCGAAGTTGCGACAGCGAACGGCCGCGTCGCCTATGGGCCGGTAAAGCCGTCCGACGTCAAAAGCCTGTTCGACGGCGGCTTTCTCACCGGCGGCCATCACAAGCGCTGGCTGGGCTCACCGGACAAGATCCCCTTCTTCGCCAAGCAGACGCGGCTGACCTTCGCGCGCTGCGGCGTCACGGATCCGCTTTCGCTCGAATCCTACAAGAAGCATGGCGGGTTGAACGGACTGACGAACGCGCTGGCACTGACGCCTGCCGACATCGTCGCCCAGGTTACCGAATCGGGCCTGCGCGGGCGCGGCGGCGCCGGCTTCCCGACCGGCATCAAGTGGAAAACGGTGCTCGATACCGCAGGCGACCGCAAATACATCGTCTGCAACGCCGACGAAGGCGATTCAGGCACCTTCGCCGACCGCATGATAATGGAGGGCGATCCGTTTGTGCTGATCGAAGGCATGACGATCGCCGGTATAGCCACGGGCGCGACCAAGGGCTTTGTCTATGTCCGCTCGGAATATCCGCATGCGGTGGCGGTGATGAACAAGGCCGTCGAGGTCGCCCGCAAGGCCGGCGTTCTTGGCGCCAGCGTGCTGGGTTCACCTTACGCGTTCGACATGGAGATCCGGGTCGGCGCCGGAGCCTATGTCTGCGGGGAGGAGACGGCGCTGCTCGATTCGCTCGAGGGCAAGCGCGGCATGGTGCGCGCAAAGCCGCCGCTGCCGGCGCATAAGGGGCTGTTCGGCAAGCCGACGGTGATCAACAATGTCATCTCGCTGGCCTCGGTGCCTGTCATCATGGACAAGGGTGCGGCCTACTACAAGGATTTCGGCATGGGCCGCTCGCGCGGCACGATCCCGATCCAGATCGCCGGCAACGTCAAATATGCCGGCCTGTTCGAAGCCGCTTTCGGCATGACGCTGGGCGAGATCGTCGACGAGATCGGCGGCGGCACGGCCACGGGGCGACCGGTCAAGGCGGTGCAGGTCGGCGGGCCGCTCGGCGCCTACTTCCCGCGCGCGCTGTTCGACACGCCGTTCGATTATGAAGCCTTCGCGGCAAAGGACGGGCTGATCGGCCATGCCGGCATCGTGGTGTTCGACGACACCGCCGATATGCTGAAACAGGCGCGCTTTGCCATGGAGTTCTGCGCCATCGAAAGCTGCGGCAAGTGCACGCCCTGCCGCATCGGCTCGACGCGCGGTGTCGAGACCATCGACAGAATAGTCGCGGGCATCGAGCCGGAGAAGAACCTCGCTCTGGTCACCGACCTCTGCAACACGATGAAGTTCGGTTCGCTCTGCGCGCTGGGCGGCTTCACGCCCTATCCCGTGATGAGCTCGATTACCCATTTCCCCGACGACTTCAAGCCAGCGCCCGTGCGCGTGGCTGCCGAATAGGAGCTGGCAGATGAACATCAAGGCCGACTTCCCCTCCCTCGTCGAAGAGATCGACTACGGAACCCCGCAATCGAAGGCGCAGAAGCAGGTCACGCTGAACGTCGACGGTCGCAGCATCACCGTGCCGGAAGGCACCTCGATCATGCGTGCCGCGATGGAAGGCGGGGTCGAGATCCCGAAGCTTTGCGCCACCGACATGCTGGACTCCTTCGGTTCGTGCCGTGTCTGCCTTGTCGAGATCGAAGGACGCGGCGGCACGCCGGCATCGTGCACGACGCCCGTCGGCGAAGGCATGATCGTGCGCACGCAGACCGAGCGGCTCGATGCCATTCGCCGCGGCGTCATGGAGCTCTACGTCTCCGATCATCCGACCGGCTGGAACGAACAGGCCGGAACCGGCGCGAGCGAGTTCGATGCGGTGGCGAAGTCGATCGGCCTGACCGAGAACCGCTACGGCATCGAAGGCCGCAACCACGTCAAGCCGGAAGGTGGCGTGGCGCCCGGCCATGGCTCGCTGGCGGTCGACTACATCGCCCGCGATGAATCCAACCCCTATTTCACCTATGATGCCTCGCAATGCATCGTCTGCTCGCGCTGCGTGCGGGCCTGCGAAGAGGTGCAGGGCACCTTCGCGCTGACCATCGAGGGACGAGGCTTCGAATCCCGGGTTTCGGCGGGGATGCACGAGGCGTTCATCGATTCGGAATGCGTGTCCTGCGGCGCCTGCGTGCAGGCCTGTCCGACCGATGCGCTGCGCGAGAAGACGGTGCTTGCCAAGGGCCTGCCGGAGCGCTCGGCTGTTACCACCTGCGCCTATTGCGGCGTCGGCTGCTCGTTCAAGGCCGAGGTGAAGGGTGACGAAGTCGTTCGCATGATGCCCTATAAGGAGGGGAAGGCGAACCACGGCCATTCCTGCGTCAAGGGCCGTTTCGCCTATGGCTACGCCACCCACAAGGACCGCATCCTGTCGCCGATGATCCGCGAAAAGGTCACCGACCCGTGGCGCGAGGTGAGCTGGGAAGAGGCGATCGCCCATACGGCCAAGGAATTCCGCCGCATCCAGTACCAGTACGGACGCACTGCGATCGGCGGCATCACCTCGTCGCGCTGCACCAACGAGGAAACCTATCTCGTCCAGAAGATGGTGCGGCAGGGTTTCCGCAACAACAATGTCGACACCTGCGCACGCGTCTGCCATTCGCCGACGGGCTACGGGCTCGGCCAGACCTATGGCACCTCGGCCGGCACGCAGGATTTCGATTCCGTCGACTTCACCGACGTCGCCGTCATCATCGGCGCCAATCCGGCTTCCGCTCACCCGGTGTTCGCCTCGCGGCTGAAGAAGCGGCTGCGCCAGGGCGCCAAGCTGATCGTGCTCGATCCGCGCCGCACCGAGATGGTCAAGTCGGCCCATATCGAAGCGGATTATCACCTGCCGCTGAAGCCCGGCACCAATGTGGCCGTGCTGACGGCGCTGGCGCATGTGATCGTCACCGAGGGCCTGTTCGACGAAGCCTTCATCCGCGAACGCTGCGACTGGACGGAGTTCCAGGATTGGGCATCGTTCGTAGCCTTGCCGGAAAACAGCCCCGAAACCGTCGGCAAATTGTCCGGCGTCGATCCAGAGCTGATCCGGGGCGCTGCGCGGCTCTACGCCACCGGCGGCAACGGCGCGATCTATTACGGCCTCGGCGTGACGGAACACAGCCAGGGCTCGACCACTGTGATGGCAATCGCCAATCTCGCCATGGCCACCGGCAATATCGGCCGGCCCGGCGTCGGCGTGAACCCACTGCGCGGCCAGAACAACGTGCAGGGCTCCTGCGACATGGGCTCCTTCCCGCACGAACTGCCGGGCTATCGCCACATCTCCGGCGAAGCCGTGCGCGATATCTATGAGACCTTGTGGGGCGTGAAGCTGGACGACGAACCCGGCCTGCGCATCCCCAACATGCTCGACGCCGCCGTCGACGGCAGCTTCAAGGGCATCTACATCCAGGGCGAGGACATTCTGCAGTCCGATCCCGACACCAAGCATGTCGCCGCCGGCCTTGCCGCGATGGAATGCGTCGTCGTGCACGACCTGTTCCTCAACGAGACGGCGAACTACGCGCATGTCTTCCTGCCGGGCTCGACTTTCCTGGAGAAGGACGGCACCTTCACCAACGCCGAGCGCCGCATCAACATGGTGCGCAAGGTTCTTGAGCCGAAGGCGCGCTACGCCGATTGGGAGGCGACGCAGGAGCTTGCCCGCGCGATCGGGCTGGACTGGAACTATCAGCATCCCTCCGAGATCATGGACGAGATCGCGATGACCACGCCGAGCTTCGCCGGCGTCTCCTTCGAGTTGCTCGACCGTGTCGGATCCGTGCAATGGCCCTGCAACGAGAAGGCGCCGCTCGGCACCCCGATCATGCATATTGACGGGTTCGTGCGCGGCAAGGGCAAGTTCATCCGGACCGAATATGTGGCGACGGACGAAAGGACGGGACCGCGCTTCCCGCTGCTGCTCACCACCGGCCGCATCCTGTCACAGTACAATGTCGGCGCGCAGACCAGGCGCACCGACAACAGCATGTGGCACTCGGAGGACCGGCTGGAGATCCATCCGCACGATGCCGAGAACCGCGGTTTGCGCGACGGCGACTGGGTCCGGCTGACCAGCCGATCGGGCGAGACGACGCTGCGCGCGCTGATCACCGACCGGGTGTCGCCCGGCGTGGTCTACACGACGTTCCATCATCCGGACACGCAGGCCAACGTCATCACCACCGACTTCTCCGACTGGGCGACCAATTGTCCGGAATACAAGGTGACGGCGGTGCAGGTCGGCGCCTCCAACGGACCGTCGGAATGGCAGCGCGACTATGACGAGCAAGCCAAGCAGAGCCGGCGCATCGCGTCTTTGCAGGCGGCGGAGTAGTCTTGAGCGCGCGCCGCAAAGCCACGACGCAGGTATCGCGGCTGGCGCACCGCGCGGTTGGGACGACGGCTGCCAACCGGATGGTGCCGGAAGAGACGCCGGTGGCGTTCTCCTTTGCCGGCACCACGCATGCGGTGATGATGGCAAGCCCGGCGGATTTCGAGGATTTCGCGCTCGGCTTCTCGCTGACCGAAGGCATCATCGCCTTGCCCGAAGAGATCGAAGCCATCGAGGTCGAGGACCATGGCGCCGGCATCGACATTCAGATCCGGCTGAAGGACCGAGCCAACACACGTTTCGAAGCGCGGCGGCGAAGGCTCGCCGGCCCGGTCGGCTGCGGGCTTTGCGGCATCGAGTCGATCGAGGAAGCGATGCGCTCGGTCGATGCGGTTGGTGCCTCAAGCCTTACGCTTGATGCCGACGACATCGCTCGTTCGGTCAAGCTTTTGTCCAAAGTGCAGCCGCTGCACACCGAGACCGGAGCGGTACACGCCGCCGGTTTCTATATGCCTGGCAAGGGCATCGTCATGGCGCGCGAAGATGTCGGCCGTCACAATGCGCTCGACAAGCTGGCCGGCGCGCTGGCCAGGGCCGGCATCGATGGCGCATCCGGTGCTGTGGTGGTGACATCCAGGGTGTCGGTCGAAATGGTGCAGAAGACGGCTTCTATCGGCTCGGCCTTCATCATCGCCGTCTCGGCGCCGACCGCACTTGCCATCCGCACGGCGCAAGAGGCCGGCATGACGCTGGTGGCGCTGGTTCGCGGCGACGATTTTGATATTTTCACCCACCCCGACCGGGTGGTTTGCGGAGTTGCCAAGCATGTCGCATGACGAAGAACACATTATGAGCACCGCCGAGAAGCTGGTGCGCATGGCAAACCAGATCGCCGATTTCTTCCATTCCAAGCCGCGCGAGGAAGGCATTGCCGGCGTCGCCGAGCACATCAACAAGTTCTGGGAGCCGAGGATGCGGCGGCAGTTCTTCGAAATGCTGGACGACGGCACCGGGAACTTCAACGAGTTGGTGGTGGCCGCCTCCGCCAGGATCAGGCGGCCGATCACGCCGGCTGCGGCCGACCTCAAACTCGGACTCGAGCCCTCCCCTGCCGACGTCGCCGCCTC
>NZ_RZQI01000003.1:0-30883 GCF_003998335.1 Mesorhizobium sp. M7A.F.Ca.CA.002.05.1.1
GGCCGATTTCCGGGCCTAGCGGGACGTCGAAGTGCTGATCCGGCTCGTCGATGCCGCGCTTGCCGCCGAAGACGTAGACATATGGCAGGTGTGCCTCTTCGGCTTCCGCAACCGCAACCAGTTCGGCGGCGGCCATGTCGGCCAGGCGCTGGCGTCGACGATCGCACTTCTTCCCGTGCACGGCGTCGTCATCGAGACGCGCGCCGAAGCACTGGAAGGCATGCCGGAAACCGTAGAGATGCGGCTGACGCCGATGCCCGAGGCGATGGTGCGCGATGCTCCCGCCGGCACTGCCTTCGCCATCCTGACCCACGACCATGCGCTGGATTTCCTGATCGTCGCCGAGGCGCTGAAACGCGACGATGCCGCCTATGTCGGCATGATCGGCTCGAAGACCAAGAAAGCGACGTTCAGGAACTGGTTCCTGAAATCGGCGGATGGCAGTCAAGCTGAGTTTGCCCGCCTCGTCTCGCCAATCGGCGGCGACACCGTCAAGGACAAGCGCCCGCAGGTCATCGCGGCGCTGGCGGCGGCCGAGATCATGACGGCGCTGGTCAGTCACAACGCAACCTCAAGTGCCGACCATCAAATTCCGCATGGCAGGGTGATGGCAGGCTAGGCTGCGCCACAGCTAAACCGGCTGTTTCAAACCCAGTTGGTCGCGCAATGTGCGGCCCTCGTACTCCGTGCGGAACAGGCCGCGCCGCTGCAGTTCAGGCACGACGAGCATCGCAAAGGCATTGAGTTCGCCGGGGAAATAAGAGGGCATGACGTTGAAGCCGTCGGCGGCACCGCCTTCGAACCGCGCCTGCAACTCATCGGCAACCTGGGCCGCCGTGCCGACGATGCGCCAATGGCCACGCGCGCCGGCGAAATGCCGGGCAAGCTCGCGGATAGAGAGGCCGTCGCGGCGCGATTGCTCGATGACCAGCGCCTGCCGACTTTTCATCCCCTCGCTCTCCGGCAGGTCCGGCAGCGGCCCGTTGATCGGGTAGCGCCACAGATCGGAGATGCTGAGATAGCTGGACAGCAGCGCCACACCGACGTCGTCGGGGATCAGCGCCTGCAATTCCTCATATTTTTCACGGGCCTCCGCTTCGGTCTCCGCCACCACTGGCGCGACGCCCGGCATGATCTTGATGTCGTCAGGCTCGCGCCCGTAGGCCGCCAGACGCCCCTTGAGATCGTCGTAGAAGGCCTTCGCTTCCTCGAAGGTCTGCGCCGCGGTGAACACCACATCGGCGGTGCGGGCGGCAAGGTCGCGGCCGACATCCGAGGCGCCGGCCTGGACCATGACAGGCGCGCCCTGCGGCGAACGCGGCAGATCGAGCGGGTCGCGAACCGAAAAGCTCTGGCCGTCATGTCCGGATCCAGAAGCTCCATCGAGCTTGCCGTTCCAGAGCCCGGTTACCACCTCGGCGAATTCGCGCGCGCGCTCATAGCGATCGGCATGGGGCTTGAGGCCGGTCGAGCCGAAATTGGCGGCCTCGACAGGGCTGGCCGAGGTGACCAGGTTCCAGCCGGCCCTGCCGCCGCTCAGATGGTCGAGCGACAGGAAGGCTCGCGCCAGGCCATAGGGCTCGTTGTAGCTTGTCGAGGCTGTCGAGACGAGGCCGATGCGGCTGGTCTGGACGGCGAGCGCCGAAAGCAGGCTGATCGGCTCGAAGCCGATCGAGCGCGAAGTCTGGCTGGCAATGCCGACATTGGCTTCGCGCAGGCCTGCGGCATCTTCGCAGAAGATCATGTCGAACTTCGCCGCTTCCGCCGTGCGCGCCAGCGCGATGTAATGGTCGATGTCAGTGCCGGCGGTGACGTGTGCCTTGGGATGGCGCCAGGCCGCGATGTGGTGGCCTGTCGCCCACAGGAAGGCGCCGAGCTTGATCTGGCGAGCGGTCATCGGTCACCTCCGCCGGCAAGCCCGAGATGCGAGCGCAACGTCGTGCCGCGATAGTTCTCTCGAAACAGGCCACGCTGCCTCAGTTCCGGCAAAACCAGATCGACGAAATCGTCGAGCGCTGAAAGCTGTGCCGGCATCAGGATGTTGAACCCGTCGCAGCTTTTCGCCCGGAATTCCTCTTCCAGCCTCTCGGCGACGGCAGCCGGCTTACTATCGGCGGTTGGCGCGACGTTCGTCAGCACCTTGACGGCATCCGGGTCGCGTCCACAGGCTGCGACACGGCGCCTGATATCGTCATAGCGTCCTGTCGCGCCCTCCACCGGTCCGTCATCCAGCAGGATGACATCGGCGATGCGGGCGGCAATATCCAGGTCGGCTTCGCTCAAGCCCGACAAGACGAGCACTGGCGTATCCTGCGGCGAGCGTGCGACGTTCAGCGGTCCGCGCACGGAAAAGAACTCGCCCTTATGGTCGAGCAAATGCATCTTTTCGGGGTCATGGAAGCGGCCGCCGCTCTGGTCGAACAGCAGCGCGTCCGCATCCCAGCCCCGCCACAGACCTTGCACGATGCCGATACATTCCTCACTGCGACGGCGGAAATCGTCGGGCGAAAATCCCCCGGGCCGGCTGAAATTGGCTGCTTCCCGTGGCGCTTGCGTCATGGTTGCGTTCCAGCCACTGCGGCCATGGCTGATAATGTCGAGCGAGGCGAAACGGCGCGCCAGATTGTATGGCTGGTGGGCGACGGTCGATGCCGCGGCGACGAGCCCGATCCTGCTTGTGACAGTCGCCAATGCGGCCAGCAAAGTGGTCGCTTCGAAGGGCATCGGGCTGTTCGCGGCACCGCCGCCGGCCGCCGGTGCGGAATCGGCAAGCAGCACCATGTCCAGGCCCGCTGCTTCGGCCTTTTGCACGAAACCAGTCAGGCGGCTGAATCCCGGTTCCGGCGATGGATCGGCGATCCCCGGAAACAGCGAAACGGCAAGATGCATTGTGGCGCCGCTGTCCATCGATGGTGCCTGCGAGACGAAATACCACCCGAACTATGTTCGCCACTTCAGGGGATGGCAACCGCTGGCGCTGGGCCAACCGCCGGTCACGTGGAGGCCAGCATTATTTCCCAGCTAGCAGATCGTTGATCAGTCGCTGGCAGCGCTCGGCCATGAAGTCGAGCAGCAGCCGCACTTTTGGATCCTGCAGCTTCTTGTGCGGATACACGGCGGCGAACTGCACCGGTGTCGGTGGCGTGCTGCTCAGGATCACCTTCAGCCGCCGGTCGCGGATGAATGGCTCGACCTCGAAGCGCGGCTTGTTGATGATGCCGCGGCCTGAAAGCGCCCAGCCGGTCAGCACGTCGCCATCGTCGGTGTCATATGGCCCGTGCACCTCGAATTTCTGCGGGCCTGTGGGGGTCTGCAGCGTCCACACATATTCGCGCGCGCCGGAATAACGCAGCATCAGGCAGTCGTGCTTCTTGCCGATCAGTTCCTGCGGCTCGATCGGTTCGCCGCGCGCCTCGAGATATTTCGGCGCCGCCACCAGCACGCGCTCGCATTCCATGATGCCGCGCATCCTGAGGCTGGAATCCTCGATGATGCCGAGCCGGAAGGCGACGTCGATGCCTTCCTTCATGATGTCGACATTGTGATCCGAAAGCCTCAGCCTCACCTCGATGTCTGGGTATTTGTCGTGAAAATCGGGAATGCCCGAGGCCACCAACCGACGGCCGAGGCCCAAGGGGGCGGTGACGCGGATGGTGCCGCGCGGCTGACCGGAAAGCGCCGAGACCGCGGCTTCCGCTTCGGTGATCGCCTCCAGCACCTGCTTTGCGCCCCCGTAAAAAACCGTGCCATGCTCGGTCGGCATCAATTGCCGCGTCGTGCGGTTGAACAGACGCACGCCTAGGTGCTTCTCCAACTCCTTGATGCGGTTGGAGGCGACCGCCGGCGAAATCCGCATGTCGCGCCCGGCCGCCGACAGATTGCCGAGTTCGACCACGCGAACGAAGACGGCAATGTTGTCGAGATAGGCCATGCGGTTTAGTGGCTTTCCTGAGGCCGCCTTCGGGCGGCTCCCATCCTGCTGCGTGTGACTACCCTAGTATTTTCCATTTTTTTTTGAAAGTCATCGTGCACCTCGCCTCTTTCCGTTTGCGCTCCAACCCGTAAAGTCGCCCGATCGGCAGGGACGATTTCAATGATGGATTTCGCGATTTTCTGGGACTGGCTGAGTTTTGCCGTGCGCTGGCTCCACGTCGTCACCGGCATCGCCTGGATCGGCTCGTCCTTCTACTTCGTCGCGCTCGACCTTGGCCTGCGCCAGCGTCCCGGCATGCCCGTCGGCGCCTTCGGCGAGGAATGGCAGGTGCATGGCGGCGGCTTCTACCACATCCAGAAATATCTCGTGGCGCCAGCCGAAATGCCGGAACACCTGACCTGGTTCAAATGGGAATCCTACGCCACCTGGCTGTCCGGCTTCGCCATGCTGTGCGTCGTCTACTACGCCGGAGCCGATCTGTTCCTGATCGATCCGAACGTGCTGCCGATGTCGGTGCCTACAGGCATCCTGCTGTCGCTGGCAACGATTGGCGTCGGCTGGGTGGTCTATGATCTGCTGTGCCGCTCGCCGCTGGGAAAAAGCGATACCGGCCTGATGCTGGTGCTCTATTGCGTGCTGGTGTTCATCGCCTGGGGGCTGACGCACCTGTTCACCGGCCGCGCCGCCTTTCTGCATCTGGGCGCCATCACCGCCACGATCATGTCGGCCAATGTCTTCATGGTTATCATCCCAAACCAGAAGATCGTCGTCGCCGACCTCATCGCCGGCCGCAAGCCCGACCCGAAATACGGCAAGATCGCCAAGCAGCGTTCGCTCCACAACAATTATCTGACGCTGCCGGTGCTGTTCCTGATGCTGTCGAACCACTATCCGCTGGCGTTCGGCACTGAGTTCAACTGGGTCATCGCCTCGCTGGTGTTCATCATCGGCGTGCTGATCCGGCACTATTTCAACTCGGTCCACGCGCGCAAGGGCAACCCGACCTGGACCTGGATGGCGGCACTTGTCCTGTTCATTGTCATCATCTGGCTGTCGACCGCGCCGAAAGTGCTGACCGGCGAACCCAGGGAATCTGCGGCGGCGCAAATCTATGTCGCTTCAGCGCATTTCCCGGCCGTACGCGACACCGTGCTCGGCCGCTGCTCGATGTGCCACGCGGCGGAGCCGGTCTATGAGGGCATCTATCATGCGCCCAAGGGCGTGATGCTCGACACCGACGCCGACATCGCCAACCACGCCCGCGAGATCTATCTGCAGGCCGGCCGCAGCCACGCCATGCCGCCCGCCAACGTCAGCCAGATCACCGACAAGGAGCGGGCGCTGCTGGTGGCCTGGTTCGAAGGCGCAGGGAGATAGCATGAACTCGACACTTCTGCGCGGCCGCACGCTGTCCTTCGTGCGCTGGCCGCAGACCATCGACGATCATTCCGCCTGGCGCTACGAGGAGGACGGCGGCCTGCTGATCCGCGACGGCCGGATCGTCGCTGCGGGCACCTATGCCGATGTTGAAAAGCAGGCCGGCAAGACGGCGAAGAAAATCGACCACCGGCCGCATCTGCTGCTGCCCGGCTTCATCGATGCGCATGTGCATTTTCCGCAGATGCAGGTCATCGCCTCCTATGGGGCAGAACTGCTCGACTGGTTGAAAACCTACACTTTTCCGGAGGAAACGAAGTTCGCCAACGCCCAGCACGGCCGCCGCATCGCGCGGCTGTTCCTCGACGAAATGGTGCGCCATGGCACGACGACGGTTGCCGCCTACTGTTCGGTGCACAAGGCTTCGGCGGAGGCCTTCTTTGCCGAATCGCATGACCGCAATATGCTCAACATCGCCGGCAAGGTGATGATGGATCGCAATGCGCCCGACGGCGTGCTCGACACGCCGCAATCGGGTTACGACGACACGAAGGCGCTGATCAAGGAATGGCACGGCAAGGGACGGCAGCACTACGCCATCACGCCGCGCTTCGCCATCACCTCGTCGCCGGAGCAGATGGAGATGGCGGGCGCGCTGTGCCGCGAACATCCCGATTTGCACATGCAGACGCATCTGTCGGAAAACCACGCCGAAATCGCTTTCACGCAGGAACTCTACCCGTGGTCGCGCGACTATACCGACGTTTACGAGCACTACGGGCTGTTGGGCAAAAAGAGCCTGTTCGGGCACTGCATCCATCTCTCGGAGCGCGAAGCGGATGCGCTTTCCGACAGTGGCTCGGTGGCGGTGTTCTGCCCGACTTCCAACCTGTTCCTCGGCTCCGGCCTGTTCGACTATCAGCGCTTTCGTCGCCGCGAAAAGCCGATCCGGATCGCCGCCGCCACCGATGTCGGCGGCGGCACCAACTACTCCATGCTGCGCACCATGGACGAGGGCTACAAGGTGATCGCGCTGAACGGCGAG
This sequence comes from Mesorhizobium sp. M7A.F.Ca.CA.002.05.1.1, assembly GCF_003998335.1. Taxonomy (NCBI): domain Bacteria; kingdom Pseudomonadati; phylum Pseudomonadota; class Alphaproteobacteria; order Hyphomicrobiales; family Phyllobacteriaceae; genus Mesorhizobium; species Mesorhizobium sp. M7A.F.Ca.CA.002.05.1.1. Next base: position 6,357 of record NZ_RZQI01000003.1, read on the forward strand.
AAGCTCAACCCGCTCCAGTCCTTCTGGCAGATGACGCGCGGCAATGCCGAGGCGCTGTCGGTGGCCGACAAGATCGGCACGCTGGACGAGGGCACCGATGCCGACATCGTCGTGCTCGACGCCAGGGCAACGCCGGCGATGCGGCTCAGGATGGAGACTGTCGAGACGCTGGCGCAGGAACTTTTCCTGCTTCAGACGCTGGGCGACGACCGCACTGTCCGCGAAGTTTATGTGGCGGGGCGGCCAGCCAAGGCGGATATGATCGCGGGGTGAGACCCCCTCACCCCGAGGGGAGAGGACCGCAGCTCGACGGAGTGGGGGTCGACCCTGGCGGGGCAACACGATCGCCGCGACGGAAGCTTGACCGGGCGGAGCTTGTCGTACACACGATTTGTGACTGACTTCGGAGAAAGAAAATGGCCGCTGCGGACGACATCGCTCTGATCCAGAAGCAGGAAGAGACGCTGGTCTTCCCGGCCTTCGACGAGGCCGTCGCCTTCGAGATCGGCGCGGCGATCCGTGAGCGGGCACTGGCCGAGGCCATGCCCATCATTGTCGATATCAGGCTGTGGGATCGGCCGCTGTTCTACGCCGCGATGCCGGGTTCGAACGCCTCGAACCCCGACTGGGCGCGACGCAAGACCAATGTGGTCAAGCGGTTCCTGAGAAGCACCTATCGTATGGTGTTGGAACAGCAGCGCCCGGACCGCAGCTTCAAGATCGGCGAAGGGCTGGATATTGCCGACTACGTGCTGGCCGGCGGTGGCTTTCCGGTGACCGTCAAGGGCGCCGGCGTCATCGGGGTGATCGCCGTCTCCGGACTGCCGGAGCGCGAGGATCACGGCGTCGTCGTAGATGCGCTATGCGATCATTTGGGCGTCGACAAGCGCGGCCTGGCATTGCCTCGGGACGCCGAATGACCGTGCTCGATCCCAAGGCATTCCTGACCTCCATCTTCAACGCCGCCATCGCCGCCGCCGACCCGGAACGAACCATCCGGGATCATCTGCCGGCCAAGCCGAAGGGCCGCACCATTGTCATCGGCGCGGGCAAAGGCTCGGCGCAGATGGCGGCAGCGTTCGAGAAAGCGTGGGACGGCCCCATCGAAGGGCTGGTCGTCACCCGCTATGGCTATGGCGCGACCTGCGAGCGCATCGAGATCATCGAGGCGGCTCATCCGGTGCCGGACGCTGCCGGTCTGGAAGCCTCGCGGCGCCTGCTCGCCAAGGTCCAGAATCTGACTGAGGATGACCTGGTGGTGGCGCTGATTTCCGGCGGCGGCTCGGCGCTGTTGCCGTCGCCCGCCGGCGGCTTGACGCTGGCCGACGAGATCGCCGTCAATGAGGCGCTGCTCGCCTCTGGTGCGCCGATCGCGGCGATGAACACCATCCGCAAGCACCTTTCCACCATCAAGGGCGGCAGGCTGGCAGCGGCCGCATGGCCGGCCAGGGTGGTGTCGCTGATCGTCTCCGATATTCCCGGCGACAATCCGGCAATGGTCGCCTCCGGCCCAACCGTACCGGATACAGGCAGCCGCGCCGACGCGCTGGCCTCGATATCGGCCTATCGCATGAAACTGCCGGCCTCGGTGATGGCGCATATCAATTCGCCGGCCGCCGATGCGCCAAGCCCGGACGACGAGCGTTTTTCGCGCAACGAGGTGCATCTGGTCGCTTCGGCCGGGGTATCGCTGGAAGCCGCCGCTGCGGAAGCGAAACGGCAGGGTGTCGAGGCCGTTATCCTCTCCGATGCCATCGAGGGCGAAGCGCGCGAGGTGGGCGGCGTCCATGCCGCGATCGCGCGCGAAGTGGCGACGCGCAACCGACCATTTTCGAAGCCGGTGCTCATCTTATCGGGCGGCGAGACAACCGTGACCCTGCGGGCGAAAGGCAAGGGCGGCCGCAACTCGGAATTCCTGCTGGCTTTCGCCATAGGCATCAACGGCGTCGAAGGCATCCACGCATTGGCCGCCGACACCGATGGCATCGACGGTTCGGAAGACAATGCCGGCGCCTTCGCCGATGGCTCGACCGTGTCGCGCATGCGCTCGGCCGGTGTCGATGCCAAGGCCATGCTTGCCGGCAACAATGCCTGGACGGCCTTCAACGCGGTTGGCGATCTCTTCGTACCCGGCCCGACCGGCACGAATGTCAACGATCTCAGGGCGATTCTGATCAGGTAGCTGAAGCAATTCCAGGAAAAGTGTGAAGCGGTTTTCCGTCCGGAATTGCGAAAACAGACTGATCAGGCGGCCATCAGCCGCTTCACCAGCTTCATATCCTGCAGAAACCGTTCGCGTTCAGCCTCCTTGTCCGCGGACTCGCGGATGCGCAGAATGAAGGAGGGATGGATGGTGATGAACACGCGCAATCCGTCCTCGCGCTCGATCACTTGTCCGCGCATCTTTGTCACCGGGATCGCCTTGCCGAGCAGCGACATCGCCGCCGTCGCGCCGAGTGCCACGGCGAGGTTCGGCTTGATCAGCTCGAATTCCTGGTCGATCCACCAGCGGCAGGCCTGAATCTCACCGGAATTCGGCTTGGAGTGGATGCGGCGCTTGCCGCGCGGCTCGAACTTGAAGTGCTTGACCGCGTTGGTGACATAGACCTTTTGCCGATCGACACCGGCATCATCCAGGATCGCATCGAACACCTTGCCGGCCGGACCAACGAAAGGTTTGCCGGCGAGATCCTCCTGATCGCCTGGCTGTTCGCCGACGAAGATCACCTTGGCATTGTCGGGGCCTTCACCGAAGACGGTCTGCGTCGCGTCGCGCCACAGCGGGCAGCGGCGGCAGCCTTTCGCTACCTCACGCAACTCGGGAATCGTGTCTGCATCATCTTCCGGTGCTTCGGCGGGCTGCTTCGGCCAATGCCGTGCCTGCACCTTGGCGTGGTGCGGCGCGGGTGTTGTCGGCATCTTCGCAATCATGTCCTTGGCGGCCTTGTCCGCTCCTGCGATCATGTCTGGAATGAGCGAGGCCTCGGGAAGGTTCCGCCAATATTTCTTCGGCATCTCCTTCTGCATGGCTTTCACCTTCAGCCGTGCCGGGTTGAAGATGTTCTCGAAATAGATGCGCCACAGCGCCTCGGTATCGTCCTGATCAGGCGCATCGCCCTTGGCCGCGCCCGGCCCGATCGCCAGCCTTTCGCCATCCCAGTCGGCGGAGGCATAGGGCGTCAGGATCGTCCAGCGCATGCCGGTGAAACGCCTGACGAAGAAATCGGCGTTGCGCTCGACGATGAAATGATCCGGCTCGAACCAGGCGACATAGCGCTCATCGGCACCGTCGCCGATTTTCCGGAAGCGTACGAAGGCGTGCATCTTGTGGCTGTCGCGCCGCACCGCCTTTTCCATGGCCTCAAGCCGCCTGGTGTCGGGATCCGACGCGATTTCCAGCAGTTTAGGCTCATCGCGCAATCGCCAAAGCATGCGGTAGAGAAAGGCAAACCGGCCGGGATCGGAATGACAGAACGCCGTTTCGGCATGCCCGATGAAGTCGCGCGGCACGGCGAGTTGCGCGCCCGCAGGCACTTCAGGCAATTCTGCCTGATCGGAGCCCGGCGCGACATGCCAGCCGACGTCCTCGGGCCTGACCTCATTCAGGGCCAGCCGCCGTGCCGCGTCACGCCAGCCGGCAAAATCCGTCTCGCTGTCGAGCCGTACACTGTATCTGGCGAGATCAAGTTCAGCTGGCCGCATGATCAGAACAACGATAATTGTTCGCAGGAGGGGGCGATCCTGTCGCGCAGGCCGGCCTTGTCGGTCAGCGCACCAGGCGACCAGCCTTCGGCGATGATGAACGGCCTGAGCTTGGCGATCGACTGGCAGACCCGCCCGACATCCTCGAGCCGCATGCGCCGATGCCGGCGCGTCTCCAAAATCTTTGCCACCACCTTGGTGCCGAGACCCGGCACCCGCAGCAGAGCTTCGCGGTCGGCGCGGTTGATGTCGACCGGAAACTGCCCCCGGTTGCGCAGCGCCCAGGCGAGCTTCGGGTCGATGGCGAGATCGAGCATGCCGTCGCTGCTCCCGGCGAGGATTTCCGGCTGCGAAAACCCATAGAACCGCATCAGCCAGTCGGCCTGATAGAGCCGGTGTTCGCGCATCAGCGGTGGTTTCAGCAAGGGCAGCGACGATGACGAATCCGGAATCGGGCTGAAAGCCGAGTAATAGACGCGCCGCAGATGATAGCTGCCATAGAGCCGCGCGCTGGTGTGAAGGATGCCGTCGTCGGATGTCTTGTCGGCGCCGATGATCATCTGAGTCGACTGGCCGCCCGGCGCAAAGCGTTCGCGCTTTCTGGTCTTCAAAGTCGGCTCGGCCTTCTCCTCCATCTTCTGGCGCAGCCTGGCCATGGAAAGCCGGATTGTCTCCGGCTTCTTCTCGGGCGCCAACCGCTTCACACCCTCGTCGGTCGGCAGTTCGACATTGATCGATAGCCGGTCGGCATAAAGCCCTGCCTTCTCGACCAGTTCCGCCGAACTTTCCGGGATCGTCTTCAGATGAATGTAGCCGGAGAACTTCTCCTCCACGCGCAGTCGGCGTGCCACCTCGACCATCTCGCCCATGGTCTCGTCCGGCGAGCGGACGACGCCCGAGGACAGGAACAGGCCTTCGATATAGTTGCGCCGGTAGAAGTCCATGGTCAGCTTCACCACCTCGTCGACGGTGAAACGGGCGCGCCGCACATTGGACGACGAGCGGTTGATGCAATAGCTGCAATCGTAGATGCAGAAATTGGTCAGCAGGACCTTGAGAAGGGAAATGCAGCGGCCATCCGGCGCATAGGAATGGCAGATGCCCATGCCCTCGGTGGAGCCGATGCCGCCTGATTTCAGCGAGTCCTTTTTCGCTGCACCGGAAGAGGCGCAAGAGGCATCGTATTTGGCGGCGTCGGAGAGGATCGCCAGCTTTTCACGGACGGTAAGTGCGCTCATCTGTTCATGATATGTTCTAAACAGGAGATCCGCTACCTCATTTGATGGAGGCGGCGAAAAAGTGATCGCCGCCCATCATGAATCCATCAAACCTCGTGCAGATAGAGGTGGTAATCCAACTCGCTGACCGTGCGTGCCACCCGCAGATATTCGGACTGTTTGATCGCCACGAAGGTCCGGTGCAGGTCCTCGCCGAGCGCGTTCTTCAGGAAGCTGGACGTCCGCGCCGCTTCGATCGCGGCGCGCCAGTCGACAGGCATGGTCGTGCGCGTGACCGCTGCCTCATAGCCGTTGCCGGTCGTTTCGGGTCCCGGATCGAGACCTTCGTCCATGCCCTTGATGATTCCGGCGAGCACGGTTGCGGCGATCAGGTAGGGATTGGCGTCGACGCCGGACGGCCGGTGTTCGATGCGCCGGTTCTTGGCGTCGCCGGCCGGCACGCGCAGCGCCACCGAGCGGTTGTTGACGCCCCAGGTCGGCGCCACCGGCGCATAGGATTGCGAGACGAAACGCCGCCAGGAATTGGCATGCGGTGCAAACACCAGCATCGATTCCGCCATGGTCTGGATCAGGCCGCCGAGCCCCTGCAGCAGCGGCAGCGACCAGCTCTCGCCCCCAGCTTCGGCAAAGACGTTTCGGCCGGCCTTGTCCTGCAGCGAAACATGGAAATGCATGCCCGAGCCGGCATATTTCTCGATCGGCTTGGCCATGAAACAGGCGGTGACGCCGTGGCGGCGCGCCTGCGCCCGCACAAGCCGCTTCAGCATGACCAGATCGTCGGCCGCCCGCATCACATCCTTGCGGTAGTTCAGCGTCAATTCGTACTGGCCGGGCGCATATTCGGAAATCACCGTCTCGGCCGGAATGCCTTGCGCCTTGGCCGCGGCATAGATGTCGGAGAACAGCGGCTCCATGCCGTGCAGATGGTCGACCGAATACACTTCGGTCTTGCCCGAGACGCGGCCATCGAGCACCGCGCGCGCCGGCTGCACCTTGCCGTCGGCGTCGCGCTCATTGGCCAGCAGGAAGAATTCGAGCTCGAAGGCGCCGGCCGGATAGAGACCTTTGGCCGCCAGGATCTCCACCTGCCGAGCCAGCGCCAGGCGCGGATCCGACGACATCGGTCGGCCGTCGAGCATGTACATCGCCATCAGCAACTGGCCGCGGGGCGGGCTCGTACCGTAGAGCGGCACCAGCGTGCCGGGGATCGGCCATGCCCTGAGGTCGCCATCACCGGTCGTCCAGATCAGTCCGGTCTCGTGCACATCCTCGCCGGTGATGTCGAGGCCGAGGATCGAGATCGGCATATGGCGGCCGCCCTCGAAGATGCTCTTCAGTTCATGCCGGCGCACGATCTTGCCACGGCCGACGCCATTGGCATCGGTCAGCACGATATCGAAGGCCTCGATCTCGGGATGGGCGCCGAGAAAGGCGTGCGCCTCGGCAGGTGTCGAGCCCGAAGGTGAGGTTATCATGGCGTTGGGGTGGTCCATCGCCGCTTGTCTCATGCCGCAAGCTTCGCCGCAACCGCGCCGAAGGCGGTGATCAGCCGGTTGACCTGGGCAGCCGAGGTCGCCGGCGAGATCAGCATCATGTTGTGGAAGGGTGCGATCAGCACGCCGCGATTGACCAGCGCGACATGGATGGCGGCCTCCAGTTCCGGTGCATGCGCCATTTCCGCCTCGGCGCCATTGCGTAGCGGACCGGGCGCACAGATGAACTCGACACGAGCGCCGACGCGGGAAACATGCCAGGGCAGGCGATAGCGATCGATCACGCCGGTCAGCCCGGCATCGAGCCGCCGCGCCAGATGATCCATGCGGTCGTAGTTTTCCTGCGTCATCACCTCTTCGAGCGTGGCGCGCATCGCCGCGAACTGCAGCGGGTTGGCCGAGAGTGTCGTGCCCATGCCGGAATAGCCCGGCTCCTTGGTCCTGTTGTAATCCGCGTAGCGTGAGGCAACGTCGTCGCTCATGCCCCAGACACTGGCCGGCACGCCGCCGGCGATCGGCTTGCCCAGCACGAAGAAGTCCGGGTCGAGACCATATTTCCTCGTGTAGCCGCCGGGGCCGGTCGAGATCGTGTGCGTCTCGTCGATCAGAAGCAGCGTGCCGGTTTGGCGTGTCAGTTTGCGCAGGGCGTCATGGTAGCCCGGATCGGCCAGCACCATGCAGGAATTGGTCAGCACCGGCTCGGCGATGACGCAGGCGACGTCCTTATCCCTAAGCGCGGCTTCGAGTGCTGAAACATCGTTGAACTCGATGACCTTGGCCGTGCGGGTCAAGTCGCGGAACTCGCCCGCCAATCCCGGCCGGTTGACGGGCTTGCCGTCGATCAGCCGCACCATCGTTTCGTCCACCGAGCCATGATAGCAGCCGTTGAAGACCAGGATTTTTTCGCGGCCGGTGACGGCACGGGCAACACGCAATGCAAAGCGGTTGGCGTCGGTCGCCGTCGTCGCGATCTGCCAGAACGGCAGGCCGAAGCGCTGCTGCAGCAGCGGCCCAATGGCCAGCGCATCTTCCGAAGGCAGCATATAGGTCAGGCCGCGTCCGGCCTGGCGGCGGACGGCGCGAGCCACCGGCGGCGGCGAATGGCCAAACATCGAGCCGGTGTCTCCAAGGCAGAAATCGTCGAGCTTGTTTCCGTCGATATCCGTGATCGTAGCGCCCCTGGCGTTGCCGACCAGGATCGGGAACGGCGTCGGCCAATCGTTCATCCAGTGCATCGGGACGCCGCCGAAGAAGCCGGGCAGGCCGTTGCCGATCTTGGCTTGCGATTTTGGCCGCGCCTTGCGGAAGGCTGCCCCCTCGGCTTCGCGCAAATCGGCAATGCGGTCGCGGCCGATGCCGCCGATGGACGTGTTGGACGTGTCGCTGTGCATGAAAACCCCTCTGGTCGATCCCTCTTAGCCAATCCGTGTCCGCATCCGCAATTGGCCGCGCATCTGCCCTGCGTTGGCTCAGCCTTTGGCGGCGGCGCTTGACCGTGCTGCCGAAGTCAGCGCCAATATGAGCGGGAATTGAGGTGGAGGGGTAAAATGCGAACGATCATGTGTGTGGCAATGCTTCTGTCGTCGGCTGGCGCTGCCTTCGCGTCGGGTGGCATCTGGTGCTCCACCGAGGACACGGCGGCGACATTCGAGGTCGAGGCAGGCGTCACCAGAGGCATGGGCGGGCCGACCTTCAACTTTCGCGGCAACCTCGAAATTCTGAGCCGGCCTGCCGGCGACAGCCTGCGCAAGACGGTGTTCGAGGATTCCAACCTGACGCAGTACTGGCTCGACGGCAAGGAATTGCGGCTGAACATCTATCGCGAGCACGAGGTCGCGCAAAAGATCAATTCGGTCGAACTGACGATCCTGACCAAGACCAGCGACGAAGGCGTCTACGACGGGAGCTATACGCTCGCCGTCTACGACGCCGCGGCGGATACGGACCAGGACGGCAAACCGGTTGAAATCAGCGGCAAGGTGTCGTGCGGAGCGGAGTGAGCGGGGTCAGGCCGTGATATCGATGACGCCGCAATCGCCGGCGGCACTGCCGAAGGCGACCCGGCGTTCTTCCTTGTCCCACATCATCGAGGTGATGGCGCCCTTGCCCGGCCGTCGCAACAGCACTTCCTTGGCGTCGGCAAAACGCACCGCCATCACCATGCCGTCATCATAGCCGACGGCAACGACATCCTGGCTCGGGTGGCAGGCGACAGCCGTCACCATGGCGTTGCCGCGCGTGCCGAGCTCCAGCGGTGCCTTGCCCATGGGACCATCCTTGCCTGAAAACGGCCAGACGATCGCCGCCGGCGCGCCGGAACTCGCCAGCCACTTGCCCTTCACACTCCACGACAGGCTTTTGACCTTGCCGGGATAGCCGGTCATGCGCATGTGCTTGCCGTCGGCGAGCTTCCAGCCGTGCAATGCGTTTTCTTGCATGGTGGTGACGAGGAAGGCGCCATCGGGAGAGAAGGTGATGCCGGTGTGGGCGCCGGCCCATTCAAGCTCCACCGGCTTGCCCTCGGCGGCCGGGAAATGCAGCGTCGCGCCATTGTAGCGGGCGACACCGAAGCGCATGCCCTTGGGCGAGAAGGCCAGCCCCTCGACCGAACGCGGATGGACGAATTCCCTCGTCTTGCCGTCGGCGAATCGCACGAAGGCGGTCTTGCCTGAGGCATAGGCGATGGCGCCTTGAGGCCCGGCGGCAACGCTGGTGATCCACTTCTTGGCCGCGCTTGCCAATTCCGTGACCTCGCCGCCCGCTTTCACGGAAAACACCTTGCCGTCCTCGCCGCCGGTGATCAGCCGGTCATTGGCCGCATCATGGAAGGCGGCAAGCACCCCGTCATTGGCCTGAATTGTCTTGTGGCCATGGTCGAGCCGATGGACGGCGCCGTCGGCCATCGCGAAATGCGGCACGTCGCCGAGGAAGACGGCAGCGATGCAGTGGCCTTCGAGATCAAGCGGGGCGACTGTTGGCATGGGAGATTATTCCATTCGAGATTTATGCTGGTCGTCTAACCTCGCTGGTCGCCAGCGCGGCTGGGTGCGGCCGGCCTTCTCCCCTTGTGGGAGAAGGTGGATCGGCGCGCAGCGCCGAGACGGTTGAGGGGTGGGTGACGGATCTCCGTCAGCGCCAAGCTGGAACACCCCTCATCCGACCGAGCTTCGCCCGGCCACCTTCTCCCACAAGGGGAGAAGGAAGGAGGGGCAGCGCTAGCGCTATAAAGTCTGGAAATCAAGCCGCCTGGCAGGCGTCAAAACTCTTCTTCAGCCGCTCGGCGTCGAGTTCCCTGCCGATGAACACCAGCCGGCTCTCATGCTTCTCGCCGTCCTTCCAGGCGCGCTGGTGGTCGCCCTCGATGATCATGTGCACGCCCTGGATGACATAGCGCTCATCATCGCCCTTGAGCGCGATGATGCCCTTCAGCCGCAGGATGTTGGGGCCTTCCATCTGGGTGATCTTCTCGATCCATGGGAAGAATTTCTTCGGATCCATCTCGCCGCCGCGCAGCGATACCGATTGCACCGTCACGTCATGGATGTCTGAAGCATGAGCGTGATGGTGGTGCCCGTCATGATCATGGTGGTGATGATCGTGGCCATCATGATCGTGGTCGTGATCATGATGATCGTCATGCGCCTCAAGGAAATGCGGGTCGTTTTCCAGCGCCCTCGACAGGTCGAAAGCGCCGCGATCGAGCACCTCGGTCAGGGCGACGCCGGCTCGGGTCGTGCGGTGGATCTTCGCCGCCGGATTAATGGCGCGGATCGTCGCCTCGACCTTGGCGAGCTCTTCTGATGTGACGAGGTCGGTCTTGTTGAGCACGACGACGTCGGCGAAGGCGATCTGGTCCTCGGCTTCCCTGGAATCCTTGAGCCGCAGCGGCAGGTGCTTGGCGTCGACCAGCGCCACCACCGCGTCGAGCCTGGTCTTGGAGCGCACGTCGTCATCCATGAAGAAGGTCTGCGCCACCGGCACCGGATCGGCGAGCCCGGTGGTCTCGACGACGATGGCATCGAAGCGGCCGGGTCGGCGCATCAGGCCCTCGACGACACGGATCAGGTCGCCGCGCACCGTGCAGCAGACGCAGCCATTGTTCATCTCGTAGATTTCCTCGTCGGATTCCACGATCAGGTCGTTGTCGATGCCGATTTCGCCGAACTCGTTGACGATGACGGCGTAGCGCCTGCCGTGGTTTTCCGACAGGATACGGTTGAGCAGCGTCGTCTTGCCGGCACCGAGATAGCCGGTGAGAACGGTTACGGGGATCTGCGTCTGTGCGTCGCTCATGGCTTGCCTCGAATTATCTGGGCCTCGGAAATTCGGCCTGAGAAAAGGGAATGTCGGCTCCATATAGGATGTGCGCCGGGCTTTTGCACGGGGCAAACCGATGGGCCAAACCGGCTTGCTGCATTGCCGAATCGTTGGCGAAAGCCGTTGTGATCGCCTAGATCAGGGCGACAGAGGCCAATTCGAGAGGCAAGATATGTCCGGCAAGCCATCCTCGTTCTCAATGAGCCGGCGCCAGGCGCTCGGTTTGATCGCGGTCACCGCCGGCGGTGGTGCCTTCCTGCCCGCCGCCGCGATAGCAGACCAGACTTCACCCTATGCCGGACTGGCCATGTTCGAAAACGGCGCCGGTGTCTGCACCATCACGCCCGAGGCGACCGAGGGACCGTTCTATTTCGATCCGAAGCTAGAACGCGCCGATGTCACCGAAGGCAAGAAGGGCATTGCCCTTAATGTCCGGCTGCAGGTTGTCGACGCGGGCTGCCGCCCGCTTGCCGGCGCTCGTGTCGACATCTGGCATTGCGACGCGCAAGGCGCCTATTCCGGCTATCCCGGACAGGGTGATGGCCGCGATCTCGACACCTCGGGCCAGACCTTCCTGCGTGGTTGGCAAAGGACCGACGCGAGTGGCATCGTTTCCTTCGCCACGATCTATCCCGGCTGGTATCGCGGCCGCACCACCCACATCCATTTCAAGGTCTTTCCCGACGACAGTTCGGTGATGACCGGACAGTTGTTCTTCCCGGACAGCCTCAGCGAGCAGATTTTCACCGCTGTCGCGCCCTACAACGACCGGTCGGGCGAGCGCGACACCTCGAATGCCGCGGACGGCATAGCCAGGCGGGCCGGACCGCAATCGCAGGCTGCGCTGCGCGAGCTGGAGGATGCCTATCAGGCGCTGATGATCATCGCGGTGAAGTCCGGCTGAGCGGCGGTCACTCCATCACTTTGCTCGCGGCGAAAATTCCGGCTGGGAATTCGTTTGTCATCTAACTGAAATAAACATCTGGCATTAGCCACGGCGGACACCACAATGCTTGCCGGCAAAGCTGTTTGAAGCTCCGGAATCTTTTTCATCGTCGATTGCCAACCGGCCGGCTGCCTCTATGCTGCCCGCACCGGTACGGCCGAAGAGGGATGACCATGGCCAAGGCGGATAAGACTGCGACAATGAGCCGGCTGCATTCGGCGGCAAGGCTGGCAAGAACGGCGCTGGCGGCCCGGCTTCTGGCGCACGGCTTCTATGCCGGCCAGGATCAGATCATGCTGGCGCTCGACCGTGAGGACGGCCAGACGCCGGGCAATCTTGCCGGACGCCTCGGCGTGCGCCCGCCTACCATCACCAAGACAATCAACCGGCTGCAAGCCCAGGGTTTTCTGGAAAAACGCGCCTCCTCGGCCGACGCCCGTCAGGCGCATATTTTCCTCACCGATACCGGCCGCGATATCATCCACGCTATCGAGAAATCGGTGAAGAAGACCGAAAAGCAGGCGCTGAAGGGCCTCGACAAGAAGGACCAGAAGTCGCTGTTCAAACTGCTTGCCCGCATCGAGGCCAACCTCTCGAACGAGGAACTGGTGCTCATCGACGACGACGCCGAATCGGACGACTGACCGGTGGATTGTTGCGGCAGGCGATCAAGCCGCCGCGGCAGAGCCCTGGATCAGCGACGACCAGCGTCCCGGTGTCATGCCGAACGCCTTCTTGAATTGCCTTGTGAAATGGCTCTGGTCGCTGAAGCCGGCTTCGACCGCGATCTGTGCCAACGGTTCGCCGGCGGCGATCATCCGCCGCGCCCGCTGAAGCCGGCGCATCACCAGGAAGCGATGTGGACTGGTGGAGAAAGCGGCACGGAAATGCCGTGACAAGGCATAGCGATCAAGCCCGGTTACAGCTTCCAGTTCGCCGGAACGCACCGGCCGGTTCAGGTTTTCCGTGAGATAGTCGCGCGCCAGCGCAGCCGCCCGCCACGCCGTCCTGGTCATCGGCTTCGCCGACTGGCCGCCATGCCGTGTCAGGCTTTGCATCAGTTGCGCCAGGAAGTCGTCGACGAACAGCTCGTCGAGTTCCTGCTCCAGCGGCCCCAGCGCCGAAAGCAACGTTGCGCAAAAGGCGGCGTCCGTCACCACGCCATCCCTGACAAAAGGCAGCGAAGCGCCGCCGAGGCAGTCGAGCATCAGCGACGGCTCCAGATAGAGCATCCGGTAGCGCAATCCGTCCTCGGTGCCGGCACCGCCGTCGTGCAACTCGTCGGGATGCAGCACGATGATCTGGCCGGGCAGGCTGTGGCGCGCAGCGCCGAGATAGCGAAACGTCTGCACCCCGTGCAGCGTCACCCCGATCGAGTAGGTGTCGTGGCGATGCAGGTCGAACGCGCTGCCATGGAAACGCGCCTCAATACGCTCCATGCCGGCGGGGTCGGAGGCCGAGATGATGCAGTTTTCCGCTGCATCGACGCACAAACGTCCAAGACCCCTGAAGGCCTGGCTGTCTAGATCGTGCGACATCGTCTCCTTCAGCCTCGCATTGGGGCACAAACCGAATGGCCAGTGTCTCATGTTCGATACGAAATTTGCAATCGTGCTCCGGGAGGATCTGCCGGTCTGGCAGAAACTCAACGTCACCGCCTTCCTGACCAGCGGCATCGTCGCGCAGTTTCCGGATATCATCGGTGAACCCTATCGCGACCGCGCCGGCAATCTCTACAACCCGCTGTCGATCCAGCCGGTCATCGTTTTGTCCGCCGACCAGACGACGCTGGGCACGATCCACCGGCGCACGCTGGAGCGCGGCGTGACCACCCCGCTCTATGTCGAGGAAATGTTTTCGACCGGCTTTGACGCGGCTAATCGCGCCGTCTTCGCCGAATTCGCGCCTGAAGACGCCAAGGTGGTCGGGATCGCGCTTCGCGCCGACAAGAAGCTGGTCGACAAGATCACCAAGGGCGCCCGCATGCACGCCTAGCCAGGGCACTACCTGCCGGCGGCTCTTGTTGTGCCAGCAGGCTTTCATGTCGCGGCAGTCGACAATTGGCTTGCCGGGAGCCGGCAATTCCCGCAAAGGTGGGCTCCAGCCCAGCTTCCCACCCGGCCTGCAAGTGAGTGCTCCCCAAAGACATGTAGAAAGCGCGACGCCCCCGGTGGCGATCGTGTGCATGCTTTCCACCTATGTCTTCTTCACCTTCCTCGACACATCAAGCAAATACCTCGTCCTTGCAGGCGTTTCCGTGCTGGTCGTTGCCTGGGTGCGCTTTGCCGTGCATGTCGTGCTGGTCGGCGCGCTGCTGCGCGGCTGGCGCCAACCGGTGCGGTTTCGTCCGGTCAATCTGCCGGCGCATATCCTGCGCGGGGCGTTCCTGTTCGGATCGACCATATTCAATGTCCTGGCGCTCAAATCCCTGCAACTGGCCGAGACCACCTCGATCTATTTCTTCGGGCCGATGGTGATCACGGCACTGGCCGGTCCGCTGCTTGGCGAGTGGGCCGGCTGGCGGCGCTGGCTGGCCATCCTGGCGGCCTTTGCCGGCGTCCTCATCATCACCCGGCCGGGCGTCGGCGTTTTCGGCATCGGACATCTCTTCGCGCTCGGCTCGATGCTGTCGAACTGCTTCTACGTCATCATGACGCGCCGCATGTCGGCGACCGAGACATCGGAGAGCCTCATCCTGTTTTCGGCGCTGGCGCCGGCGCTGCTGCTTCTGCCCCTGCTGCCGTTTTCGTTTTCCCTGCCGCATGACGGTTGGCACTGGTTCGTGCTGCTGATGCTCGGCGTGTTCGGCGGCGTCGGTCACTGGCTGCTGGTCCAGGCCTACCGGCTGGCGACAACCACGGCTTTGGCGCCCTATCCCTATTCGCAGATGGTGTGGATGATCATTTCCGGCTGGATCGTCTTCAAGCAGTTTCCCGACCGCTGGACATTGGTCGGCGCCGCCATCATCGTCGCCAGCGGTCTCTACATCGTCCATCGCGAGCATAGGCTTCGGCTGCGGAGCCGCGCGGCCTCGGATGTCGAGGCCGAGGCGTTGGCAAAAAAACTTTGATTTGCCCCCGATCGGTGGCATAACGCCGCCTTTAAACAGTTTAGGTCTGAAAGTTCAGGTCCGGGGAGCACACGTCGCTGGCACAAAAAATCAAGCTTTCGACGATCGCGGATGCGCTCGGCGTGTCCACGGCCACGGTCTCTCTGGCGCTGCGCGACAGCCCTCTGGTTGCCGGTACCACGCGTGACCGCATCAAGGAACATGCCCGCGCCATCGGCTATATCTACAACCGACGCGCCGCCAGCCTGCGCACCTCGCGTTCCGGCATTGTCGGCGTCGTCGTCCACGACATCATGAACCCGTTCTTCGCCGAGATCCTGCGCTCAATCGAAAGCGAGCTCGACCGCAGCCGGCAGACCTTCATCCTGTCCAATCATTACGATCAGCTCGAAAAGCAGCGCACCTTCATCGATACGCTTTTGCAGCTCGGCGCCGACGGCGTCATCATGTCGCCGGCCATCGGCACGCCGGCTTCCGACATCCTGATGGCCGAGGAGAACGGCCTGCCGGCTGTGCTGATCGCGCGCACCGTCGAGGGTGCCGACGTGCCGGTCTTTCGCGGCGACGACTCTTATGGAACAGGCCTTGCCACCAACCATCTGATCTCGCTCGGCCACAAGCGCATCGCCATGATCGGCGGCACCGACCAGACCTCGACCGGCCGTGACCGCTACCAGGGCTATGTCAACGCGATGGAGGCGGCCGGGCTGGAAGTCAGGCCGTCATGGCGCATCGCCGGCCCACGCACCAAGCAGGCCGGCTTCGAGGCCGCCGGACAGTTCCTGGCGCTGAAGGACAGACCGACGGCTGCCTGCTGCTGGAACGACCTTGTCGCCATCGGCCTGATGAACGGCATTGCCCGTGCCGGCCTTGTGCCCGGCGTCGACATCTCCGTTACCGGCTATGACGACCTCGAAGAGGCGGCGATCGCGACGCCGGCCCTGACCACCGTCTGGAACGGCCAGCGCGAGGTTGGCCGCCGCGCCGCCAGCGCGTTGCTCGACAAGCTCAACGGCCAGACGGTGCGGCCCTCGCAGGAATTGATCAAGCCGGAACTGCATGTGCGTCAGTCGACCGGCAAGCCGGTGGAGCGTGCATGACCAAGGCCGAACAGTTGCAGACCGTCGCCATCCTGGTGCCGGGCGATTTCAACGACCATGCGGTCGACCGCATCAACCGTACGTTCAGGCGTGTCAGAATCGAACGCGCCGATCCGGCGCTCGTCACCGACGAGATGCGCAGTGATGTGCGCGGCATCGCTTCGTTTGCCGGCATCAACGCGGCGATGATGGATGCGCTGCCCAACCTCGAGCTCATCGCCTCCTTCGGCGTCGGCTATGATTCGGTCGATGTCGGCCATGCCCGAGCGAAGAACATCATGGTCACCAACACGCCCGACGTGTTGACCGAGGAGGTCGCCGACACCACGATCGGGCTGTTGATCAACACCATCCGCGATCTGCCGCGCGCCGAAACCTGGCTGCGCGACGGCAGCT
This sequence comes from Mesorhizobium sp. M7A.F.Ca.CA.002.05.1.1, assembly GCF_003998335.1. NCBI lineage: Bacteria > Pseudomonadati > Pseudomonadota > Alphaproteobacteria > Hyphomicrobiales > Phyllobacteriaceae > Mesorhizobium > Mesorhizobium sp. M7A.F.Ca.CA.002.05.1.1. Next base: position 22,619 of record NZ_RZQI01000003.1, read on the forward strand.
GGGTGCGCAAGGGCAACTATCCGCTGAGCCGGCTGACCTTGCGCGGGCGCAGTGTGGGTATTTTCGGCATGGGCCGCATCGGGCAGGCCATCGCCCGGCGTCTGGAAGCTTTTGGCTTGCCGGTCGCCTACCACAACCGGCGCCGTGTCGAAGGTCTTTCCTACCAGTATCATGCGACCCTGAAAGGGCTTGCCGAAGCCGTCGATACGCTGATTTCGGTGGCGCCGGGGGGCGCCTCGACGGAGAAGGCGGTCAATGCCGAGATACTGTCGGCGCTTGGCGCCAACGGCGTCTTCGTCAACATCGGCCGCGGCAGCACGGTCGATGAGGCAGCGCTCGCGGCAGCACTCGCCAACGGCACCATCGCCGCCGCCGGCCTCGATGTCTTTGCCGACGAACCGAATGTGCCCAAGGCGCTGCTCGACGCGCCCAACACCTCGCTGCTGCCGCATGTCGGCTCGGCCTCGGACCACACCCGCCGCGCCATGGCGGATCTGTGCGTCGACAATCTGGTGTCCTGGTTCACCGAGCGCCGTCCGCTGACCCCGGTGCCCGAGACGGCGCATGTGACTGCTAGAAACTGATCGGTGGTTGCCACATTTATTAACGTCAGCTTAACGCTTTGGAATCATTGTTCAACCTGTCCGTGTACGTGGATGAAGAATGATGAAAGCACTTTCCGCATTGATCGCTGCCGCGGCGCTGTTTGGTGGCATTCAGCTGTTTCATGGCGGCAGCCGTGAAAGCGTGGCCAACGAGGCCGCCCCGTCCAACAGCTACAGGCTGGTCGCCAATGGCGATGAGGCGGTCTGTGCAGTCAGCCGCGGGGCCGAAATTTCGGACGGTTTGTCGCTGCTCACCGTTGCTCCGAAATGCCGCCGGCTCTTGCCGGGCATAGAGCAGGCGAAGTTCTGGCGCGAGCAGAACGATGGCACGGTCGCCTTCAGCGCCAATGGCACCGATCCAATCGTCACCTTCGCGGCTGCCGATGGCGACGGCTACGAATCCTATGCCCCGGCGCTACCATTGCTGTCGCTGGCGGCCACCGGTGATAAGAAATCTGGCGACTGATTATTCCGCCGCCGCCCGCGCGCCAGCCTTCGCTGCGGCGTGCAGCCGAACCGCATCGCCGAAGGCCCGGAATATTTTCACCGAATTGCTGTCCGACTTGACCCAGTATTCCGGGTGCCATTGCACGCCGACGGCGAAGGCGCGGGCGTCGCGCACCGAAACCGCCTCGACCGTGCCGTCGGTGGCGACGGCCTCGACCTGCAGCTTCGAGCCGAGCCGGTCGATCGCCTGGCGGTGCAATGAATTGACCTTGATGTCGCCGGCACCGAACACACCGGCCAGGCAACTGTCGGGTTTGATCGAAATGGTCTGGTGGATGGCGAAGCGTTCGTCCTGCTTGTCGCTCACCGGCGCGCGGTGGTCAAGCGAGCCCTCGCGCTCCTGGATTTCGGTGCCGAGCGTGCCGCCCAGCGCCACGTTCAATTCCTGGATGCCGCGGCAGATGGCGAGCAGCGGCACGCCGCGCTCGATCGCCCGCCGGATCAGCGGCAGCGTCGTGGCGTCGCGCGCCGGATCATAGGGGCCATTGGCTTCGCTGGCGTCGCCGCCATAGAGCGAGGGATGCACATTGGATTTCGAGCCGGTGACCATCACGCCGTCGACCGACGAGAGAAGTTCGTCGAAGTCGAGCCGGTCGCCGAACGATGGCACCAGCAGCGGGAACACACCGGCGCCGGTGATCGCCGCTTCCAGATATTGCTGCGGGGCGGCATGCCAGGTGTAGTTGTCGAACTGACGGACGTCGGTCGATATGGCGACGAGCGGCTGATGCATTTTGCTCTGTGTTCCATCTGGGCAAGGGATACCTGCCGCTAAAATAGGCGATCCCCGGTTGTTTTTCCATGCCAAGTTTCGGCGTGTCGCATGGGCCACGAAATGGCCTGTTAGACTATAGTTGCAGGGTAGCTGGGCTTCGCCGTCAAATCGGGTCGCCGTGCTGGACTCGACTTCTTGCCTGTGTATTGTCTTGAACGAACCGACACGGAAACCGAGGATTTCCTGACGTCGGCCTGTTGATCCAAAAGGGAGGAACTTCATGGATCGTCGTTCATTCATTCGCAAGGCCGGTGTCACCGGCGTCGGTGCCGCCGCGGCGGCGGCCACACTGGCGGCGCCCGCAATAGCCCAGTCCAATCCCAAGGTGACGTGGCGGCTGGCGTCGTCCTTCCCGAAGTCGCTCGACACCATCTATGGCGGTGCCGAGGTGTTCTCGAAGATGCTGTCGGAAGCCACCGACGGTAACTTCCAGATCCAGGTCTTCGCCGCCGGAGAGCTGGTGCCAGGCCTGCAGGCCGCAGACGCCACCACGGCCGGCACGGTCGAGGCCTGTCATACGGTGGCATATTATTACTGGGGCAAGGACCCGACATGGGCGCTGGGTGCGGCGGTTCCCTTTTCGCTCAACGCACGCGGCATGAATGCCTGGCATTACCATGGCGGCGGCATCGACCTGTTCAACGAGTTTCTCGCCACGCAGGGCCTTTTCGGCCTGCCGGGCGGCAACACCGGCGTCCAGATGGGCGGCTGGTTCCGCAAGGAAATCAACACGGTGGCCGACCTTTCCGGCCTCAAGATGCGAATCGGCGGTTTTGCCGGCAAGGTGGTGCAGAAGCTCGGCGTCGTGCCGCAGCAGATCGCCGGCGGTGATATCTATCCCGCGCTGGAGAAAGGCACCATCGACGCGGCCGAATGGGTTGGTCCCTATGACGACGAGAAGCTCGGCTTCTATAAGGTCGCGCCCTATTATTACTATCCCGGCTGGTGGGAGGGCGGCCCGACCGTCCACCTGATGTTCAACAAGGCGAAGTACGAAGAACTTTCGCCGACGTACAAGTCGCTGCTGCACACTGCCGCGCAGGCGGCCGACGCCAACATGCTGCAGAAATACGATTATCTGAACCCTGCGGCGGTGAAGCGACTGGTAGCCGGCGGCGCGAAACTGCGCCCGTTCAGCCAGGAGATCATGGCCGCCTGCTTCGAAAAGGCCAACGAGGTCTATACCGAAATGGAAGCCTCCAACGCCCCGTTCAAGAAGATCTGGGAATCGATCAAGGGCTTCCGCAAGGAGCATTATCTCTGGGCGCAGGTGGCCGAATACAATTACGACACCTTCATGATGGTCCAGCAGCGCAACGGCAAGCTGTAGTCGGCCGGACTTCTGCTCAAAAGCTCTCTGGGCGGAACCCGCTCAGGGAGCTTTTCTGTATATACCGGAGGCGAAACCGGCGGTTCAGCCTCGGCGCGGCACCACCAGAACCTTGACCTCGCCGGGCGCCGGCGGATTGGCGATCACCGCTGGCGCTTCTTCAAGCGACACCTGCCTGGAGATCAGCCTATCGATCTCGATCGTGCCGGAAGCAATGAGTTCGGCGGCACGGCGATGGGTGTAGGGATTGAGGAAGGAACCGAGCACCTTCAGTTCCCGGAACAGCAGGTCGAACGGCTCGAATTCAGCTTTCACGCCTTGCGGCGTCACGCCGACGATGACGACCGTGCCACCGGCGCGGGCCAGCCGCATCGACTGCTCGACGGTCTCTCGCACGCCCGCACATTCGAAGACGACGTCGACACCGCCTGGCACCAGCCCCACCGGTCCGGCGATGGCATCGATGACATCGGCGGTGGTTGGATCGATCGTCATTGTCGCGCCGAGGTCCTCGGCGAGGGCGCGCCGCGAGGCTTGCCTGGTCGACAGGATGATGGTCGTGGCTCCCGCCAATCTTGCCAGTTGTACGGTGAGCAGGCCGATCACGCCGCCGCCAAGCACGACCACCGAGCTGCCCGGTTTGATACCGGCAAGGTCGACGCCGTGCAGGCAACAGCCGAGCGGCTCGCAGAAGGCACCGTGCATGGGATCGAGGCCCGCAGGCAGGACGAAAGCCTGCTTCTGCGGCAAGGCAAGATATTCGGCAAAGCCGCCATCGCGATGAATGCCGATGGCGCGCAGATTGCTGCAGAGATTGACTTGTCCCGCGTGACAACGCGCGCAGCGCCCGCAGGCGATGTTGGGGTCGCCGGTGACACGATCGCCGATGGCAAAACCCGAGACCGATTTTCCGATCGCCTCGACGAGACCGGAGAACTCATGGCCGGGCGTCACCGGCGGCGTGCACGGAAATTCGCCGTGAAACAGATGCCGATCCGTGCCGCAGACGCCGCAGGCTTCGATGCGCACCAGTAGCTCATCCGCACCGATGTCAGGCATGTCGACGTCGCGCAGCGTGATGCCGCCCACTGCTTCCAGCCGCACCGCTTTCATGGTTTTGACCATGCCGGTTCAGTTGAAGCTTGGCGGTTGCGACAGGTCGGGCTGTGGCGTTGCCGGCTTGGCCGGCGGCGCGTCGCCGAAGCTCGGCGGCTGCGACAGATCGGGGGCGGCGGGAGCCGTGCCGCCGCCGGCAGGCGCTGCGCCATCCGCCGGCGGCGTGCCGAGCGGCGACAGGCCGGGCATCTCCGGCACCTGGTAGTCGATCGTGCCCGGATCGACGGTCGTTCCCTTGTAGTGCATCACCATTTGCGGGAAGGCGATGGTCAACCCGATCATGATCACCTGGATGCAGACAAAGGGCACCGCGCCCCAATAGATCTGTCCGGTGGTCACCGGCGCGATTTGTTTGCCGGTGAGACGATCGAGATAGGGCACGCGCGCAGCCACCGAACGCAGGTAGAACAGCGCGAAGCCGAAGGGCGGGTGCATGAAGCTGGTCTGCATGTTGACGCCCAGGAGCACGCCGAACCAGATCAGGTCGATGCCGAGCTTGTCGGCGGCGGGCGCCAGCAGCGGTACGATGATGAACGCCAATTCGAAGAAGTCGAGGAAGAAAGCGAGGAAGAAGACGAGCATGTTGACGCCGATCAGGAAGCCGACCTCGCCGCCCGGCAGCGACGTCAAAAGGTGCTCGACCCAGATGTGGCCGTTGACGCCGTAGAAGGTCAGTGAGAACACCCGTGCGCCGATCAGGATGAAAAGCACGAAGGACGATAGCCTTGTCGTCGAGGCCAGTGCCTGCTTGACGACGTCAAGCGACAAGCGCCCCTTTGCCGCCGCCATGATCAAGGCGCCGACGGAACCCATGGCGCCGCCTTCGGTCGGCGTGGCGATGCCCAGGAAGATGGTGCCCAGCACCAGGAAGATCAGCGCCAGCGGGGGGATCAGCACGATGATCACCTGCTGCGCGAGCCTGGACATCATGTTGAAATTCAGGCGTTTGTCGGCAATGGCGACGATGTAGATGAACAGGACTCCGGCAGTCGCGCCGAGAATGTCGGCATTGTCGCCATGCGCCGGCGCCAGATAACGATACGCCGCGTAGGAAACCGCTAATGTGACCAGCAAAGCCACCAGCAGCGACATCACGCCATGGCCGAGTGTACGGGCCTCGAGCGGCAGCGCCGGCATCGAGTTCGGCCGGATGATCGACATGATCAGGATGTAGGACATATAGAGGACGGTGAGCACGAGGCCGGGGATCAGCGCGCCGGCATACATGTCGCCGACCGAACGGCCGAGCTGGTCGGCAAGCACGATCAGCACCAGCGACGGCGGGATGATCTGGGCAAGCGTGCCCGAGGCGGCAATGACACCGGATGCGAGCCGGCGGTCATAGCCATAGCGCAGCATGATCGGCAGCGAGATCAGGCCCATGGCGATGACGGAAGCCGCCACCACGCCGGTGGTCGCTGCCAAAAGCGCGCCGACGAAGATCACCGCATAGGCAAGGCCACCGCGGATTGGCCCGAACAGCTGGCCGATCGTGTCGAGCAGGTCTTCGGCCATACCCGATCGCTCGAGCACGATGCCCATGAAGGTGAAGAACGGAATGGCCAGCAGCGTGTCGTTCGACATCACCCGGCTGCCGTAGAAATTATCCGGCAATGCGTGCAGGAGCGGCCAGGCGAGGTTGATCGATCCTCCGGAATAAGGCGACAGCAGCACGCCGATGAAGAAGAACATCAAGCCGTTGGCGGCCAAGGAAAAAGCGACGGGGTAGCCGATCAGCAGGAAGATGATCAGCGAGGCGAACATGATCGGCGCCATGTTCTGCGCGATGAACTCCATCACGAGCGCACCTCGTCGGCCAGCGCCTTGGCTTCGAGTTCGGCCTGCTCATGCACGGAAATGAACGGATTGGGATCGTCCATGTCGCCGCGCATGATGGCGATCTTCTTGATGATCTCGGAGATGCCCTGCAGCGCGAGCAGGAAAAAACCGACGAGCAGGATGGCCTTGGCCGGCCAGATGATCAGACCGCCGGAATTGTTGGACATCTCGCCGCTGCGAAACGACAGCGACACATAGGGCACGAAATAGATCACCATCAACGTCACGAACGGCATCAGGAAGAAGAGATGCCCGAGTAGGTCGATCCAGTGCTGCACGCGGCGTGAAAACAGGCCGTAGACGACGTCGATGCGGATATGCTCGTTCTGCTTCAGCGTATAGGCGGCGGCCAGCATGAAGGCGGCGCCGAACAGATACCATTGCAGCTCGAGCCAGGCGTTCGAGGATATGTCGAACACCTTGCGGATAATGGCGTTGGCGGCGCTCACCAGGATCGCCAGCAGGATCAGCCACGATATCCACTTGCCGATGAATTCGTTGGCGCGATCAATTGTCCTGGATAGAGCAAGAAGCCCTGCCATGCATTCCTCCCTTGTACCGGAGGCGTGCCGGCTTCCCCCTTTTGTCCGTCACGCCGCGTGGTCCAACGGTATGCCGCGCGTGGACTGACGGGTCAACAAGGATAGAGGGAGCAAATATCATCGCATGGCAGACAGTGCCCAATACCGGCGATCTGCCCTGGCGTCATGCAACCAAAGTCTGACGTTTCAGGCGATTTTGCCGGTGTCGCGGCCGGCGCCGATCAGGATCAGCGTCGTGACCAGGAACAGATACATCCACGCATCGCGCCATTCGACCGGGAAATAGCCGGCCCACAGCGATTCGGCCATGCCGAAGGCGGCCGCGCCGAGTGCCGCGCGCGACGGCGAGAGATATCCGCCGACCGCCGTCACGAACAGGATTTTCAGGCCGTAGACGAGGCCCGAGCCGAAGCTGACATTGCCGTAATAGAGCCCGGCCATCACACCGGCCAGCGCGGCGCAGAAGCCGCCGAACAGGACCGCGTGCCGGAACACCGCGCGCACGTCGACGCCGCACATAGCGGCTGCCCTGGGGTCGTCGGAGACGGCGCGCCAGCGCCGTCCGAAGCTCGATCGGGCAAATGCCCAGCTGGCCAGCGCGATTGCCGCCACCACCACGGCGCAGTCGATGAGCTGGATGAGCGTCAGCGTTGCCCTGAAGGTGGCGCCCTGCGCGAAAACGATAGGCTGCGCCAGCATCGGCGGCAGCCACAGATCGTGCGTGTCGGCGGCGATGCGGCTCGCTTCGGACAGCAGCAGCAGGATGCCGAGCGTCGTCACCACGATTGCATTGGGTGTGCGGTCGGCCAAAGGTTCGAAGACACTGCGCGACAGCACGTGGCTGATCAGCGCGGCATAGAAGAACGCAGCGACGACGCCGAGCGCCACCGCCGCCAGCAGCGTCAGCCACAGCATCTGATAGCCGAAGGCGGCGGTCAGGATCATCGTCTGGCCGCAAAAGGCGAACAACGCGCCATAGGCGAGATTGGTGCGGTGCAGGATGCCGTTGGTCAGCACATAGCCAAAGGCGAGCAGCGCATAAAGCGCGCCCGAATGCAGCCCGTTCAACACCTGCTGGAAGAAATAGAGCATGCAAAACCTCGAAGCATGCCGCCCAAAAGTGCGAAGCGGTCCTGGCCAACGACAGGCTCAAAAGGCTGCGAAGATCATCGCAGCCCAGAGTGAGGGTGCATCGCTGAATCTAACTTGTCAAATACGATTTATAGGTTAGATTTTCGCCATGACGGTATCCTGGACCCCGCACCGCTTCACCGGCGGCCTGCTTGCGCTCGACACAGCGAACACCGTCGTGCTGCGCGGCGATCCGGGGCGAACCTTCGATCGCTTCGACGATCCGGCCGAGATTGCCCGCTTCGCCGATGCGGCGAGCCGCTTTCGCGCTGCCGAACTTGGCGATAGGCCATTGGCGGTATCCTCGGCGGTGGCGATCGCACCCGTCGTGCTGTCGATCCGCGAGGCGACCGACCGGCTGTTTCGTGGAGCGGCGTCGAAGGGCGCGGTTGCCACCACTGATCTGCCCGGATTCCTGAG
>NZ_RZQI01000401.1:0-5204 GCF_003998335.1 Mesorhizobium sp. M7A.F.Ca.CA.002.05.1.1
GGAAGGATCCCTGCGGGTTCTTCAGCGTCACTTTGACGGTCGCCGGATCGACGACGTCTATCGTATCGATGGCCGCGAATAGGCCCTTTTGCGCGTTGACCGAATTTTCGGCGCGGGCTCGATCGAGCGAGAATTTCACGTCGCCGGCATCGAAGTCGGTGCCGTCATGGAATTTCACGCCGGTGTGCAGCTTGAAGGTGTAGACCTTTCCATCATCGGAAATGGTCCAGCTTTCGGCCAGATCCGGCAGCACCTCGCCAGTGGGCCCGATGCGTGTCAGGCCCTCGAACACATTGGCATATAGAACCTCGTCGATTGCCGCGGCGGCACCTGCGGTCGGATCGAGATGCGGGGGTTCGAGCGGAATGCCGATGACCAGGTCGGTCCGCGCGGCAAACGCGGAAGCGCCGGCGGCCAGCGACAGCACCGCGGCCGCCAGGATGGTTTTCCACAGTTTCATCGTGCGACTCCCCATGCGTTTCAGACACGTGCTCGAACCCGGGCGATAGAAGCGTGATTTCGCCGCGGAGTAAATTGCGTTTCGTTCTGCCCGTTGGCGTGGCCGGGAATGTTTTGTCCTGGCCACTGCATCGGCAGGTCGAAGCTTGTCGCGGTGCGCCTTACCCCGCGGCTGTGCCGCGCAGCAGCACGTTGAGCCCTATCGCCATCACCTTGGCCGATTCTACCATGTCCGCTATCCCGACCCATTCGTCCGGCCGGTGGGCGAGGTCGAGAATGCCCGGCCCATAGGCGATGCAATCATAGATATGGCCGATGCGCGCAATGTGCTTCTGGTCGTAGGTGCCGGGCGAAATGACATAGCCGGGTTCGCGGTCGAAGATCGCCATGATGCCTTGCGCAACCGCCTTGACCACCGGGGCGTCGCGCTCGGTCATCAGCGGCAGCACTTCCATCAGGTCGCGGATTTCGTAGTCGAATTTTGTCCGCTCGCGCTTTAGCCGGTCGAGAATACCGGTCACTTCGCCTTTGACGGTGTCGAGATCTTCCTCCAGCAGGAAACGACGGTCGATGGTCAGCCGGCAGGAGTCGGGCACGTTGGGCGACGGCAGGCCGGGCCGGAAGTCCTCGGTCTGGCCGCCATGGATCGAATTGATGTTCATGGTCGAGCGTTTTGCCCCTTCGGGCACGACCGGCATGCGCGTCATCTTACGGTCAAGCGCAGGGAACAGCTCGTCCTCGAAAGCCCTCAGCACGGCGCCCATGTGGCGCACCGCATTGTCGCCGAGAAACGGCATCGAGCCGTGCGCGATCTCGCCCTTGGTCTCGATCTCCGCCCACCAGACGCCGCGATGCCCGAGGCAGATGCGATCCTTGTTGAGCGGCTCGGGAATGATGACGTGGTCGACCCTGGGTTTTGAGAAATAGCCTAGTCTGGCCAGATGGGCGACGCCGCCGAAGCCGCCGGACTCCTCGTCGACGGTGCCGGATATTTCGATGGCGCCGGGAAAGTCGGGGAAGACTTCCAGGAAGGCTTCGGCTGCGATGATCGAGGCGGCCAGTCCGCCCTTCATGTCGCAGGCGCCGCGACCATAGACCTTGCCGTCTTTGACGATGCCGGCAAAAGGATCGACGGTCCAGCCGTCGCCGGCTTCGACCACGTCGATGTGCGAGTTGAAGTGGACGCAGGCGCCTGACGATCTTCCGTCGAAACGGGCAACGACATTGACGCGCGGGTAGCGGTCGGTGTCGCCGGGCGTGCCTTCGGCGCGGATGAATTCGGTCTCGAAACCACTCTTCTTCAGCCGCGCGCCGAGATATTCGGCGCATGGCCGATAGGCCTCGCCGGGTGGATTGATGGTCGGAAAACGGATCAGCTCAGTGGTCAGCGCGACGACATCGTCGCGCCTGTCATCGATTGCCCGGAGGAGTCGCTCGTTCATGCCCAGAGTTGAGCAGCGATCTCGGCGGTTTTGCAAGCCCGTTGGTGATCGAGCCTGTGCGGCGTGTCGTTGCGGCAACTATTGCGGGAAATCGTTCAAATTCGCTGCTTTGGATTGGCGAATTGGTCAAGGTGTGTGTGTTAGCCCGTTCATCTGCCATTAAAAAGATGAGAGACAATTTGAGGGCAGGCAGGTTAGGGGCAATCAAAGGGGTTTGATCGCATGAAAAAGACAGTTCTCATGGCAGCCGTGTTTGTTGCGATGCTGTTCGGTGCTTCGGGGCAGGGCTGGGCAGCCAGCCTCGTTGCAAATATTGACGTGTCTTCGCAGACGATGACCGTCAGATATGGCGCGTCGGTTTACCGGTGGAGCGTCTCCACCGCGCGCAAAGGTTACATTACGCCGCGCGGCAGCTATCGGCCGCAACGGACGGCGCGGATGTGGTATTCGCGCAAATACGACATGTCGCCAATGCCTCATTCGGTGTTCTTCCGCGGCGGCTATGCCATTCACGGCACCGGCGCGGTGAGGCAGCTCGGGCGCCCGGCATCGCATGGCTGTGTGCGCTTGCACCCGACCAATGCCGCCGCCTTCTATGCGATGGTTCGGCAAGCCGGTTTCGGCAATACGCGCATTGTCGTCACCAACTGAAGAGATTCAGGTTCGCTGTTGTCGGCTGGCGCAGGGCTAATACCCTCGCCAGCAGTTCCGTTTAAGCGTTCGGGACCGCTTTTGCCTGCGAGGGCCGCTTTCGACGCCCGCCGCTGATCTCCCACCTTTTGTGGAACCACATCCACTGGCCGGGATCTTCTCGCACCCAGCGTTCGACGACATCGTTGAGACGCTGGGTGGTGGCGTGGACATCGACGCTGCCGTCAGCCGTGCGCGGCAATGTCAGCTTGTCCTCGATTTCGAGCCGGAAGCGGTTGCCTGGCAGCCTGATGCAGCGAGCCGGATAGACGTCGCAGTCATAGTGACGGGCAAGGGTGGCCAGCACCCGATTGCTCTGGCACGGACGGCCGAAGAATGTCGTCTCCAGTCCGCTGGAGAATTTCTGGTCGACAAGGATGCCGATGTTGCCGCCGTTCTCCAGGACCCCGGCCAAGGCGAATGAGGCACCGGCCATCGATGGCAGCAACGAGCCCATGGTCGAGCGGCGCGTCGAGAGGATGTAGTCGGCAAGATAAGGATTGTTGGGTGGGCGAAACAGCGCCGTGATGTTCATGCCGAAGGTCGCCGCCGCCACCGGCAGAAGTTCGAAATTGCCGAGATGGCCGGTAAAGACGATGTGCGGCTTCACTTCGCTGGCGATTTCGAGGAAGTGGTCCGCTCCTTTGACCTCGATGCGGCCGGGCTTGATCGCTGTAGGGTCATAGTCGAAGAGGGCGTCGAGAAAGATGTATTCCGCGGCAAGACGGGCCATGTTGCCCCACATGTCTGAGGCGATCGCCTGGATCTCGGCTTCGCCCTTTTCCGGATAGGCCTTGCGCAGATTGTCGACGGCGACCTGATGGCGTCCCACCCGGGGGCCGACCATGCGTGCGGCGCGGTCGGCGAAATTCAACGCACTGTCGGCCGGCAGCAGGCGCAGGACCGAGATGATCATCATTGCGGCGCGCGCCACCAGCCAGTAATTGAGCTGGCGCAGTTGCCTGCCGTAGCGAAATTTTAGATCCCGGCGGAACTTCTTGAACACAGAGGTCAAGGCTCTAGCCGACGCGCAGGATGATCTTGCCGAAAACGTCGCGGCCTTCCATGCGCTTCAGCGCGGCGTCGATACCGTCGAAGCCGACTTCGGTGTCGATGACGGGTGCGACCTGTCCCGCCGCCATTTTCTGCATGGCGTTGGCCATGTTTTCCATGCGGCAGCCAAACGAGCCAAGCAGTTTCAATTGCTGCTGGAACAGCTGCATCAGATTGATCTGCGTCGACACGCCGGAAGTCGAACCGCAGGTCACCAGGCGGCCGCCGCGCTTCAGGCACAGCATCGAGGCGGCAAAAGTGTCGGCGCCGACATGTTCGAAGACGACATCGACGCCCTTCTTCTTGGTCAGCTTGCGCACGACGCCCTCGAAACGGTCGTCGCGGTAGTTGATGACATGGTCGGCGCCGAGCGCCTTGGCCTTGTCGATCTTGTCGTTGGAGCCGACCGTGGTGATGATGGTGCAGCCCATCCGCTTGGCCAGCTGGATGGCCGCAGAGCCGATGCCGGATCCGCCGGCATGGATAAGGATCGTCTCGCCGGGCTGTAGCCTGGCGTTGTCGAACAGCATGTGCTCGACCGTGCCGAAGGTGACGGGCGCGACCGCCGCGCCGATGTCGGTCACGCCGGGCGGGGCGGGGACCAGCAGGCGAGCCGGCAGGTTGATCTTCTCTTGCGCGAAACCGTCGAGATGGAAACCGTGCACACCCGAAACATGTTCACAGAGGTTGTCGCGGCCTTCGCGGCAGGCTCGGCAGAGGCCGCAGGTGCGCGCGCCGTAGATCGATACCAATTGTCCGGGCAGCAGGCTGGAAACGCCGGAGCCTACCGCCTCGACCTCGCCCGAGGCTTCGGCGCCGACGACCAGCGGCAGCTTGCGCTTGGCGAAGGCCATGCCGCGCCAGCCCCAGACGTCGATATGGTTCAGCGCCACCGCCTTGATGCGCAGCGTGACTTCGCCAAGTGCCGGCGGTGGGGGAGGCGGCAGGTCCACCGTTTCAAGACGGCGGTCCTCGATAAGTTGCAATGCGCGCATTGGGCCTGTCGGTTTCGGTCTGGCTGAAAAAGGTCGCTTAGACCGGTTCCCGCGCCATGACAAGGCAAGTGTTCTGGCCGCCGAAGCCGAAGGAGTTCGACAGCACGGTGCGGACCTCGGCATTGCGCTTCTTGTTCGGCACCACGTCGAGCACGATCGCGGGGTCGGGATTGTCATAGTTGATGGTCGGCGGGATGACGCTTTCGCGCATCGTCATCAGTGAGAACGCCGCCTCGACGGCGCCCGCCGCCGACAGCGTGTGGCCGATCATCGATTTGTTCGACGAGACCGGCATCGAGCCGATCCGTTCGCCGAACACCGTCGACAGCGACAGATGCTCCATCTTGTCGTTTTCCGGCGTCGAGGTGCCGTGGGCGTTAACGTAGTCGATCTCGTCCTGGCTCAAGCCGGCATCGGCTAGCACAGCACGAACCGCCGCGATCGCCGGCGAAGCGTCCGGCTTCGAGCGGGTGCGGTGGAAATCGTCCGCCTTTTCGCCGCAGCCGCGCAGGATGCCAAGAATCGTGGCGCCGCGCGCGAGTGCGGTTTCCAGTGATTCCAGTAC
>NZ_RZQI01000402.1:0-5193 GCF_003998335.1 Mesorhizobium sp. M7A.F.Ca.CA.002.05.1.1
ATTCCAGCCTGTCGACCAACGATGAGAAATCCGCCGTCCACGGGTTCCACAGGTCGGTGTGGCAGCCGAGCGAGGTGACCTCGTTGGCGGCGATGCCGGTCAGGCGCAACGCCCAGTATTGTGGGTACATCAGCATCGCGGCGGCCCTGGCGAATTCCGCCGGGAAGCTCTTCTGCTGCCAGAAGAATTGAGCACCAAGATTGAGGCCGAGCGGCAGGCGCGGCGTGCCGGTCTCGGAGAAGGGCGGGCGGATCGCGTCATAACCCTCGGCCAGCCCGTCGGGGCCGTCGAACTCATAGTCGAGCACCGGTAGCACCAGTTCACCCGCCGCGTCGACCAGCACGCCGGTCGCGCCATGGGTGCTGATCGAAATGGCGTCGATGCGCTGTTCGCGATTGAGACCGGCAAGGCTTTCGAGGATGAATGCCCACAGGGCCTCGACATCGTGGTGCGGGTAAGGCGCCTGTCGCACCGGCGCATTGGACATGCGGCGCAGCGCCACCTCGCTCAACGTAGCGAGGTCGACCAGCGCCACCTTGGCGTTGGTCTTGCCGATGTCGATAACGGCGATGTGGCGCATCGCACTCATGCCATGTGGAACACGGTTTCCAACGGCACGGCCACCGGCTCGTTGTCCTGCCTGGTTTCCATGATGTCGGCCATTTCAGCCCACCAGCGCTGCATCACCGGATATCCGGGCAATTCGTCCATGCCGTGGTCGTCACGCCGCCACAGAACACCGAACAGGATATTGGTCTCCTCGTCGAGATGGATGGAATAATCGGAGACGCCGGCCTGCTTCAGCAGTGACACCAGCGACGGCCAGATCTCATCGTGACGCTGCTTGTACTCGGCCTTCATGCCGGGCTTCAGCTTCATCTTGAATGCATATTTCTCGGCCATCAACGCCCTCCGCGGAGTCGCCGCCAGACGATCGGCAGGGCAATGACGATAATCAGCAGCAGGCCAATGAAGATCGACATGACGATGCCGGGCACGTTGAGCAGGCCAAGCCCGAAGGTCACCAGCCCCATGATGAAGGCCGCGAGCACGACCCCAACAATGCTGCCGGCGCCACCGAGGATACTGACGCCGCCGAGCACCACCATGGTGATGACTTCCAGCTCGTAGCCCTGCGCGATCGATGGCCGCGTCGAACCGAGCCGCGAGGTGATCAGCACCGAGGCGATGCCCGACATCAGCCCGGTCAGGCAAAACAGGAGGAACTTGGTGCGGCCGACGCGCACGCCGGAAAACTGCGCAGCTATCGGATTGTTGCCGATGGCGAAGACGCGTCGGCCAAAACTCGTACGGTGCAGCAGGAACCAGTAGACGACGGCCGCGATCAGGAAGAGCACCAGTTCGAACGACACCACCCACCAGACATAGCCCTGGCCGAAGAAGGCGAAGCTTGCGGGATAACCCTTGTAGGCCTGGTCGCCGAGGATGATGAAGGCGATGCCGCGAAACAGGCTCATCGTGCCGATGGTGACGACGATCGAGGGCAGACCGAGCCTTGTCACCAGCAGACCGTTGAAGGCGCCGCAGCCGAGCCCGACGACGATGCCGATCGCTACCAGCACCGGCATGCCGGCGCCGGCCTGCACCGCCATGCCCATCATCGTCGACGCCAGCGCAATGATGGCGGCCACCGACAGATCGATCTCGCCCGAGATGATCAGCAGCGCCATGGCGAAGGCGATCAGGCCTTTCTCGGTGAAATTGAAGGTCAGATCGGACAGCGAATACGGGTCGAGGAAATAGGGCGAGGCGAAGCTGTTGATGGCGAAGATGGCGACGGCCACCACGACCAGCAGCGCTTCCCAGGAAAAGATCGCCGAACGAAGCGGCTTGTCGAGCCGGTCGGGAATGTGGCGCGGAGCAGGGATGTCGGTCACGCCTCCACCTTTCTGAGGATGATGCGGCCTTGCTGGCGTTCGCCGCGCGCGTTGAGCACGACGGCCAGGATGATGGCGCTGCCAGAAATCGCCATCTGCCAGAAGGGCGAGATGTTGATGACCGGCAGCGCGTTGGAGATGATGCCCAGGAACAGTGCGCCGAGCACCGCGCCGCCGACCGAGCCGATGCCGCCGGCGATCGAGATGCCGCCGATGACGCAGGCGGCGATGATGTTGAGCTCATAGCCATTGGCGACCTCGACCGACGCGATCACATAGCGCGAGATCCAGAGATAGCCTGACAGGCCGCCGATCATGCCGGAGATGCAGAAGACGATGAACTTGGTGCGGCCGACATCGATGCCGGCATAGACGGAAGCCGTCGGGTTTACGCCGATGGCATAGATCGAGCGGCCGAGCGCGGTGCGCGTCATCAGGACGAAGAACAGCGCAATGACCAGGATGGCGATCCACGACAGCACCGGAATGCCGAGGAAGGCGGCGCGCTGAAAGCCGATGAAGTCCGGGCTCATTTTGTCGGCATTGACCCAGGCGCCACCGGACAGGACGAAGGTCGCGCCACGATAGATGGTCAGCGTGCCCAATGTCACCACGATCGAGGGAATGTTCAGCCGCCAGACCAGCAGGCCGTTGATGGCGCCGAGCACCAGACCGACGGCCAGCGCAATGACGATCAGCAGCGGGATCGGGATCGCCGGATGTGCTGCGTTCAGCATCGCCACCACCATGCCGGTGAAGCAGAGATTGGACGCCATCGACAGATCGATCGACCGGGTCAGGATGACCACCATCTGGCCGAGCGCCAGGATCATCAGGATCGAGGTGTCGTTGAACACCTGACGCAGATTGCCGGGGTCGGCAAAGGCCGGGAAGCGCGTCGAAATCAGCCCGATCAGCACGACGATGGCCGCCAACAGCCAGATTTCACGGTATTTCAGGAAAGCCTTCATGCCGCGATCCCCGCTGCCGTCCGAACCAGCGTCTCGGCGTCCAACCCCTTGTTGTCGTAGACCGCCGCGACGAGCCCCTCGCGCATGACCACGACGCGGTCGGACATGCCGAGGATTTCGGGCAGCTCGGAGGACACCATGATCACCGACAGGCCTTGCGCCACCAACTCGGCCATGAAGCCGTGCACGGCGGCCTTCGAGCCGATGTCGATGCCCTTGGTCGGCTCGTCCAGGATGATCACCTTGGGCGACGTCGCCAGCCATTTGGCGATGACGATCTTCTGCTGGTTGCCGCCCGACAGCGTGCCGACGTCCTGGCTGAGCGAGGAGGCCCTGAGGTCGAGCCGCTCGGTGTAGGAGCGGGCCAGATCGAACTCCTCCGACAGCCGCAGCAGGCCGGACTTCGATGTGCGCTTGAGTGAAGGCAGCGAGACGTTCTGGAAGATCGGCAGGCCGATCACCACGCCTTGCTTGCCGCGTTCTTCGGGCACGTAGACGATCCCGGCATCGATCGAATCCGCCGCCGATTTCGGCGCGAGCGTCTTGCCTTCCAGCGTGATCGTGCCGGCTGATGTGCGGGTGATGCCCGATATCGCCTGCATCACCTCGCTGCGGCCGGCGCCGACCAGGCCGTAGAAGCCGAGGATCTCGCCCTTGTGCAGTTCGAAGCCGATGTCGTTGAATTCGGTCGGATGCGACAGGCCGGAAACGGAGAGCACCGGCGCGCCTATCTCGGCCTTGCGCTGCGGGAAGATGTGATCGACCGCGCGGCCGACCATCAGGCGCACGATCTGGCTCTGGCCGGCATCCTTGATCAGGCCTTCGCCGACCATCTCGCCATCGCGGAACACCGTGTAGCGGTCGGCGATACGGTAGATCTCGTCGAACTTGTGGCTGATGAACAGGATTGCCTTGCCGTCGCTCTTGAGGAACTCGATCAGCAAAAAGAGCTCCTCGATCTCCTTCATCGAAAGTGCGGCGGTCGGCTCGTCCATGATGACGATCTGCGCGTCGATCGACATGGCGCGCGCAACGGCGACCAGATGCTTGTTGGCGATGCCGAGGTCCTTCAGGCGCGCATCGGCGTCGATGTGGCCGGCATGCATGGTGTCAAGCACTTCGCGCGCGTTCTTGCGCATCGTGCGCCAGTCGATGGTGCGCAATCGCGTGCGCGGCGCATGGCCGAGAAAGATGTTTTCTGCGACCGACAAATCGTCGAACAGCACGGTTTCCTGGTGGATGGCGGTGACGCCGTGCCCGAAGGCGGCATGCGCGCTCGGCAGGGTGACGGCCTGGCCGTCGATGCTGATCGTACCCCCGTCGGGCTGGTAGATGCCGGTCATGATCTTGACCAGCGTCGACTTGCCGGCGCCGTTTTCGCCGATCAGCGCCGTCACCTGCCCGGGGTAGAGCGACAGGCTGACATTGTGCAGCGCGCGCACGCCGGGAAAGCTCTTGGAGATGCCGGACAGCGTCAGGCGTGGAGCCGAGGCCGGAGGCCGCTCCTTCACCGCGCCGTGTTGGGCTGTCGTGTCCATAATCGTATCAAGCCCTGAAACAAGGTTCGTTTAAAGTCGCGGCGGGACGTGAGCCCCGCCGCGTCAGCTCGAGAGGACTCCAGATCAATAGATCTTGGAGAACTTTTCGATGTTCGACTTGTCGAACTGGAAGGGCGGAGCCATCGCAGCCGAGTTGGTGTCGTCGAGCGTGACCTTGCCGACGCGGCCGATCGACAGCGTGGCGCCGGGCTTCGCCTCTTCCTTCTTCACCGCCAGATCATGGGCGAGGTAGACGGCCGAGTAGCCGAGGTCGATCGGGTTCCACAGGGCAACCGCCTGACTGGAACCGTTGTCGATGAACTTCTTGAACTCGGACGGCAGCGCGAGGCCGGTGACATTGACCTTGCCGATCAGGTTCTCGTCGGTGACGACCTGGGCGGCGGCGACGACGCCGACGGTGGTCGGCGCGATGATCGCCTTGAGGTTCGGATAGGACTTCAACAGGCCCTTGGCTTCGTCGGTGCTCTTGGCCGAATCGTCATCGCCATAGACGGTGGCGACGAGTTTGATCTTGGGGAACTTCTCCGGCAGGATTTTCTTGGCCGCGTCGATCCAGGCGTTCTGGTTGGTGGCGGTCGAGGAGGCCGACAGGATGGCGACCTCGCCGCCTTCCGGCAGGTGGTCGGCGGCAAGCTTGATGATGGTCTCACCGATCAGGCCGGTATCGGACGGGTTGAGGTGAAGCTGGCGGCCTTCCTTGGCGACGCCCGAATCCCACGAGATGACGGTGATGCCGCGTTCCATGGCCTTCTTCAGCACCGGCAC
>NZ_RZQI01000403.1:0-5187 GCF_003998335.1 Mesorhizobium sp. M7A.F.Ca.CA.002.05.1.1
CATGTTCTCAATCCACGCCGTCTTTGACATCATGGCCTGGATGCGGAATGTTAAAAGGCGGAAAGCCAACAATGGGAGTTAAGTCATGACAATTTACAAGAGTAATGGCGATCGCGTTCCGGATCACATCCTGGCCATGGCCGAAGAAGCCAAGGCAGGCAAGGTGGACCGCCGCGAATTCCTGGCCATGGCCAGCGTCTTCGGCGCATCGACGGCAATGGCTTACGGCTTGCTCGGCCTCGCCGATCCGACGCCGGCGAAGGCCGAAGAGGTAAAGGGCAAGAAGGGCGGCACGCTGAAGATCGCCCAGTGGATCAAGGATCCCAAGGACCCGCGCAAGGCCGACTGGTCGGAAATCGCCAATGCCGAGCGCCAGGCGCTCGAGCCGCTGGTCAAGTACACGTCCGAATACACGTTCCGCCCCTATCTGCTGGAAAGCTGGGACGTCAACGACGATGCCACGCAGTACACGCTGCATGTGCGCAAGGGCGTCACCTGGTCGAATGGCGATGCCTTCACCGCCGCCGACGTCGTCTTCAACCTGAAGCGTTGGGCCGACAAGAAAGCCGAAGGCAATTCCATGCCCGGCCGTCTTGGCTCGCTGGTCAAGGACGACAAGCTCGACGAAAGCGCCGTGACCATGCCGGACGACCACACGGTCGTGCTGAAGCTCACCAAGCCGGACATCGCGCTGATTCCGAACATGTGCGACTATCCCGGCCTCATCGTCCACAAGACCTTCGATGAGAAGGGCGGCGACTTCAAGGCCTGCCCGATCGGCACCGGTCCGTTCGAACTCGTCTCCTACGATGTCGGTCAGAAGGTGGTCTACAAGCGCCGCACCGACGACAAGTGGTGGGACGGCGAAGTGTTCCTCGACGGCCTGGAATTCATCGACTACGGCACCGATCCAGCAGCCATGGTCAGCGCTTTCGAAGCCGGCGAAGTGCATACCAATTTCGAGACTTCGGCCGACTACGTGTCGATCCTCGACGGCATGGACCTGGTGAAGTCGGAAATCGTCACCGCGTCGACCATCGTCTGCCGCACCAACGTCAACAACAAGCCCTATGGCGACCAGAAGGTGCGCAACGCGCTGCAGCTTGCGGTCGACAACAATGTCGTCTTGCAGCTCGGCTACGGCAACGCCGGCTCGGTCGCCGAAAACCACCATGTCTGCTCGATCCATCCGGAATATTACGAGCTGCCCAAGGTTGCCCGTGATCCGGCCAAGGCGAAGGCGCTGATGGCGGAAGCCGGCCAGGCCGACTTCGAACACGAGCTGATCACGGTCGACGAAGACTGGCACAAGAACACCGGCGATGCGATCGCCGCCCAGCTGCGCGACGCCGGCATCAAGGTGAAGCGCACCGTTCTGCCGGGTTCGACGTTCTGGAACGACTGGACGAAGTATCCGCTGTCGATGACCAACTGGAACATGCGCCCGCTCGGCGTCCAGGTTCTGGCCATCGCCTATCGCACCGGCGAGGCCTGGAACGAGGCCGGCTGGTCGAATCCGGAATGGGACGCCAAGCTCAATGCGGCGCTCGCCGTTGCCGACGCCGCCAAGCGCAAGGAAATGATGAAGGACATCGAGCAGATCCTGCAGGATTCCGGCATCATGATTCAGCCGTACTGGCGCAAACTCTACAGCCACTCGGTCAAGGCGGTGCAGAACTACAAGATGCACCCGACCTTCGAGCGCGACTACGGCAAGGTCTGGCTCGAACAGGCTTGATCGCATCGACATGGGGGAAGGGGCTCGCTCCCTTCTCCCGCTCTTTGCATCGTCCGTCCCCGTTGGTCCGCGCTTTCTCAAAAAAGTTACGGACTCGCGGGCAAGGCCGTGCAACAAAACAGGGTTGATCGCATCCGAAGGCCTGTTTGACAGCCAGCTCCGCCGGTCACGGCAGGGTTGGCTTTCATAGCCGGCTCAAACCCCAACCCATCGGCAGGGGGCCGCCATGCTTTCCTTCGTTATCAGGCGTCTTGGCACCATGGCATTGACGATGCTGTGCTTGACCATGGTCGTCTTCTTCCTGATCAACCTCGAACCCAATCTGAAGAAGCTGGCGATCAGCCAGACCGAAATGCATACGTCGGCCGAGCAGCTCGAGAGCTGGCTGGTCAACCACGGCTATCGGCAGAACTTCTTCGTCCGCTATGGGCAGTGGCTGGGCGTGGTGCCCAAGCAACCTGTGACAGACCCGGCGACCGGCAAACCGGCGCAGCGTTTCTCCTTCTGCAATGATCCGCTCGTGCCGACCTTCGCCGGCGTTTTCCAGGGCGATTTCGGCTGCTCGACCAAGTTCAAGGCGACCGTCGCCTCAAAGCTGTTTCCGGCACTCGGCGCCACGGGCATCCTGATGTTCTGGGTGCTGGTGGTGATGGTGCCGATCTCGCTGCTGATCGGCATTATGGCCGGCATGCGCGAGGGGTCGCGAACCGACCGGGTGCTGTCCGTGGCGTCGATCGCTTCGACGGCGACGCCTGAATATGTGTCGGGCGTCATCTTCACCGTCATCTTCGCCTCATGGCTAGGCTGGCTGAACGGCTCGGCGGCTTCGGCCAGCCAGGGCATCACCTTCTATAATTTCACTTTGCCGGTAATGACGCTGGCGATCTACGGCATCGGCTATATTGCGAGGATGACGCGTGCTTCGATGGTCGAAGTGATGACGCAGCAATATATCCGCACCGCCAGATTGAAGGGCCTTTCCTTCGGCAGCGTCGTGGTCAAACATGCCTTGCGCAACGCGCTGATCGCACCGTTCACCGTCATCATGCTGCAATTCCCATGGCTGCTCACCGGCGTCGTCATCGTCGAGGTGATGTTTCGCTATCAGGGCTTCGGCTACACGCTGGTCGAGGCGGCCGGCAACAACGACATCGACCTTTTGCTCGGCTGCTCGCTGGTCTCGGTGTTCATCGTCCTGATCACGCAGCTCATTTCCGATGTCGGCTACGCATTTCTCAATCCGCGTATCAGAGTTCAGTAGGGAGCGAAGCGGATGCCGGTTCAATATATCAGTGGCTTCACCATCGTTCTCGAAGTGCTGTCGCGCTTCTGGCCGGTCTGGATCGCACTCGTCATCGTCATGGGCGCGAGCTTCACCTACAAGAAGAAGCTGGCGCTCTACGGCCAGCTGTTCGACAGCGGTGTCGGCATCGTCGGCGTCGGCATCTGCCTGTTCTGGCTGTTCACGGCGATCTTCGCCGCGACCATTTCGCCCTTCGACCCGCTGGCCCAGATTCCCATCATGAAGGATGTGCTGCCGGGCGCCGTCGAACCGAAATCGGGGCTGACCTATCTGTTCGGCGGCGACAAGCTGGCGCGCGACGTGTTTTCGCGCATGGTCTATGGCAGCCAGATCGTGTTGATCATCGCGCCTGCCGCGACCGGCTTCGCGCTGATGGTCGGCATCACGCTCGGCCTGCCCGCCGGCTATTACGGCGGCAAGATCGACACCGTGCTGTCGTTCCTGGCCAATCTCGTGCTGGCCTTCCCGGTCATCCTGCTGTTCTATCTTTTGGTGACGCCGGGCATCATGGATACGCCGATCCCCTATGGCATGGCCGGCGTGTTCTTCCTGTTCCCGATCATCTTCTTCAGCGTGCTGTTCTGGACCCGCTACAAGAACCGGCCCGACCGGCTATACATCCTGCTCGGCATCACCCTGATCCTCGGCGGCTGGATCTATGCCGGCCTGGTCTTCGACGCCGATCCGCTGAAGATCGTGCATATCGACCCCAACCAGCTCAACATCTTCGTGGCGGTGGTGTTCGCCTCCAGCCCCGGCGTGTTTCGCATCGTGCGTGGCCTGGTGATGGACATCAAGACGCGCGATTATGTGGCGGCGGCGCAGACACGCGGTGAATCGCCCTGGTACATCATGCTGTGGGAGATCCTGCCCAATGCGCGCGGGCCACTGATCGTCGACGCCTGCCTGCGCATCGGCTACACCACCATCCTGCTCGGCACGCTCGGTTATTTCGGCCTTGGCCTGGCGCCGGAAAGTCCGGACTGGGGCACCGCGATCAAGGACGCCAGCCGCCTGCTGCGCTCCTTCATCCACCCAGCGTTGCCGCCGACGATCGCACTGATGTCGTTCGTGCTGGGCTTGAACCTGCTCGCCGACTCGCTGCGCGAACAATCGATGAAAGACTGATCTCGCGGGTTTCGACCCGATGCGCCTGAGAGAAACAGGCCCGAAAGAACCAGGATTGGAGCGACCCATGAACGAGGCAGTTCGAAATCCCGCCACGCCAACCAATGGGCCGGCCAACGCGCCGATCATCGAGATCGAGAACCTGTCGATCTCCTTCTTCACCCGCAAGGGCGAGATCCCGGCCGTCATGGATTTTTCCTGCACCGTCATGCCGGGGGAGGCGATGGGCATCGTCGGCGAATCCGGCTGCGGCAAGTCGACCGTGTCGCTCGGCATCATGCGCGACCTCTCCAACATCGGAAAAATCGTCGGCGGCAAGATCAAGTTTCAGGGCAAGGACATGGGCGAGCTCTCCGACGAGGAGTTGCGCTCCATTCGCGGCAACAAGATCGCGATGATCTACCAGGAGCCGATGGCGAGCCTGAACCCGGCGATGAAGGTCGGCCAGCAATTGATGGAAGTGCCGCTGATCCACGACAAGGTGTCGAAGGAAGAGGCCTATAAGCGCGCGCTCGAAATGGTGCGCTCGGTCAAGCTGCCGGACCCCGAGCGTATGATGCGCTCCTATCCGCACCAGCTTTCGGGCGGCCAGCAACAGCGCATCGTCATCGCCATGGCGCTGCTGTCGAAGCCGGCGCTGCTTTTGCTCGACGAGCCGACGACGGCGCTCGACGTGACGGTGGAGGCGGGCATCGTCGACCTGGTCAAGGGGCTGGGCGAGAAGTTCGGCACGTCGATGATCTTCGTGTCGCACAATCTCGGCCTGATCCTCGAAACCTGCGACCGCATCACGGTGATGTATTCGGGCGAGGCGGTGGAGACCGGCAAGATCAAGGATGTCTTCGACAGGATGCGCCATCCCTATACGCAAGGGCTGTTCCGCTCGATCCCGCTGCCCGGCGCCGACAAGAATTCACGGCCGCTGATCTCGATTCCCGGGCAGCTGCCGCTACCGCACGAGCGGCCCAAGGGCTGCAATTTCGGCCCGCGCTGCCACCATTTCGTGGAGGGCGTCTGC
>NZ_RZQI01000404.1:0-5177 GCF_003998335.1 Mesorhizobium sp. M7A.F.Ca.CA.002.05.1.1
GGCCAGCGTTTCGCCGGCATCCCTGAGGCGGATATGCGCCTCGCGGATCAGCGCGCCGCCGATGCCGCTGCCATGGAACGAGGGCTCCACCGCCAGCGGTGCCAGCGCCACGGCCGCGAAAGTCTTGCCGCCATTCTGGACGAACAGCCGCGAAAACAGGATGTGGCCGACCACCTGGCCGTCCTCTTCCGCCACCAGTTCGGCAACAGCGTCGCCGCCGGTCACCAGCGCGTCGACCAGACCGGCCTCCGCCTGCTGGCCGAAAGCGTGTTCCTCGACGAGGCGGATGGCCTCGCGATCCCGCGGCGTTGCCGCGCGTATCGACATCATGCTCCTGAGAATTTCAGTCCTTTTTCGATCTTGGCCCCGCGCAGGAACTCCGACGCGGCAGCGGGCTTTCCGCCCGCGCGTTGAACTTCGACCAGCCTGATCGCGCCTGCCCCGCAGGCGACCGTCAGCCGGTCATCGAGAATTCCTCCCGACTCGCCCAACTCTTCCCAAAGCGACAGGCCTTGCGACAGCGTCGAGCGAAGCAGTTTCAGCCGCTCCTGGCGGCCGCCAATTCCTATCTCCGACCACGCGCCGGGAAAGGGTGACAGGCCGCGAATATGATTGTGGACCTCACTTGCTGAGCGAGTCCAGTCCACGCGAGTCTCGGATTTATCGATTTTCTTGGCGTAGGTCACCCCATCCACAGCTTGTGTGGTGAATGTCAGGGTATTCCTTTCCAGTCGCGCCAGCGCTTCCACCATCAAGGCAGCACCGACACTCATCAACCGATCATGCAGATCGCCGGCTGTCATATCGGGTTCGATGGCGCATTTTTCAACCAGCCCGACCGGGCCGGTGTCCAGCCCCTCTTCCATGCGCATCACCATCATGCCGCTTTCCAGGTCGCCGGCCATGATGGCGCGCTGGATCGGCGCGGCACCGCGCCAGCGCGGCAGAAGCGACGCATGGCCGTTGATGCAGCCGAGCCGGGTCGCCTCGAGAACCGCCTTCGGCAGCAGCAAGCCATAGGCGACGACCACGGCGACATCGGCCTGCAAGGCACGGAAAGCGGCCTGCTCGGCCTCGCCCTTGAGCGAAACCGGCGCCCGGACTTCAATGCCCAGCCGCTCCGCCTCGCGCTGCACCGGCGATGGCGTCAACTCCAGCCCGCGCCGCCCTGCGGCGCGCGGCGGCTGGGTATAGACGGCTGATATCTCATGGCCAGCCTCGGCGATCGCGCGCAAAGTCGGCACCGAAAACTCCGGCGTACCCATGAAGATGACGCGAAGGGGCATGGCCCTATCCCGCCAGCTTGCCCGGCGCCTTGTCCCTGGCAAGCTTCTTGAATTTCTTCACCACCATGTCGCGCTTCAGCTTCGAGATGTGGTCGATGAACAGGACGCCATTGAGGTGGTCGATCTCATGCTGCAGGCAGGTGGCCATCAGGCCCTCGGCCTCCATATCCTGCAATTTGCCGTCGCGGTCGACATATTTGACCCGCACGGAGGCCGGGCGTTCGACCTCGGCGTAATAATCCGGGATCGACAGGCAGCCTTCCTCATAGACCGAGCGCGCGTCGGCGCTCTCCAGGATTTCCGGGTTGATGAAGACATGCGGCGCCGGCGTCTCGTCTTCCTTGGCCAGATCGATCACCAGCAAGCGCAGCGGCTCGCCGATCTGGATTGCCGCCAATCCGATGCCCGGCGCGTCATACATGGTCGCCAGCATGTCGTCGGCTAATTTGCGCAAAGGTGCGTCGACACGCTCCACCGGCTTGGAAACCTGGCGCAGGATGGGGTCGGGAAGGATGATGAGCGGCTTGATCGACATGGCGTTCCACCTAAGACCTCCAGAGAAAAGCGTCAACCGGTAGGCTGGAGGCTCGTTCACGTTTTGATCTGTGCCGGCAGCGCGAATCGTTTATGCTGTCCACATGAATGATTTGAGCACCATCCTTTCCGAACCTGTCGCCCGGCTTGGCGCCACAACCGTCACGCTCGGCCATGCGCTGGCCTTCGGCGCTTTGCTGTTTCTGGCCCTGTTCGTGGCGCTGGTCATTGCGCTGTGGCGGTCGGCGAAGGCGCGCGCCGTCGCGGCTGCGGAAGCCGCCGATCATGCCCGCGATGCGGAAGTGCGGATGGCCGGCATTCTGCAAAGCCAGGCCGAAATGCAGGGTCGTATGGGCGCCATCGCCGAAGTGTTCGGCGCACGGCAGGCGGAGCTGACGCAGTCGATCGGCCAGCGCCTCGACGCCATGACCGGCCGGCTCGGCCAGACCATGACCGAGCAGACCAAATCCACGCATGAGAGCCTGGCCAAATTGCAGGAGCGGCTGGCCATCATCGATGTCGCGCAGGGCAACATCCAGTCGCTCGCCGGCCAGGTCGTGCAGCTGCAGGCGATCCTCTCCAATAAGCAGACGCGCGGTGCTTTCGGCCAGTCTCGCATGGAGGCGATCGTCGCCGACGGCCTGCCGCACGGCGCCTATGAATTCCAGGCGACGCTGTCGAACGGCAGCCGTCCTGACTGCCTGGTGAAGATGCCGAACGGCGCGCCGTCGCTGGCCATCGACGCCAAGTTTCCGCTCGAGGCCTGGAATGCCATCCGCGCCGCCGATGGCGCCGACCTGCAGAAGGCCGCCTCGCAGGCCTTCCGCCGCGACATCGAGATCCATGTCCGCGATATCTCGGAAAAATACCTGATCCAGGGCGAGACGCAGGACACCGCCTTCATGTTCGTGCCGTCGGAATCAGTGTTCGCCGAGATCCACGAGAATTTCGAGGCGATCGTCCACAAGGCGCACCGCGCCCGAATCGTCATCGTCTCGCCGTCATTGCTGATGCTGTCGATCCAGGTCATCCAGGCGATCCTCAAGGATGCCCGCATGCGCGAACAGGCGCACCTGATTCAGGGCGAAGTCATCCGGCTGATGGAGGATGTCGCGCGCGTCGACGAGCGGGTGCGCAAGCTGCAGGTGCATTTCGGTCAGTCGGCCAAGGACATCGACGACATCCTGGTTTCGACGTCGAAGGTCACCAAGCGCGGCCAGAAGATCGAGGCACTGGAATTCGGCGCGCAGCCCGACGGCGATGCCGCCGCGGACGCAGCGTCACGGGCTCCCGCCGCGAAGGTCGATACTGGCGCGCGCGTTGCCGATTCGAAAACCGGGCAGCTCAGGCTGAGGGTCGTTGAAGGCGACGATTGAGGCGCGGTGCCGGACCGGCGCTACTGCTCCTCCAACGTGGTCATGCCCTGAAATTCAGGCAGCCAGTGCAGCGCCGAGCGGTGCCATTTCTGCTGTGTTGGAATCAAATCCTGGCGCTGCCGCGCGGTCCCCACGCGAATCCCATAGACCTTGGGGCCATCGCCGACAGACGTGGCGTAAAGATGCGAGCCGCAGTCAGCGCAAAAGGCCTGGGTGCGCTTGGCGCCGCTCGCCACGATCTTGATGTAGATTTTCGGCGTGCCCTTGGTGATGCGGTAGTTGCTTTCCGGCGCCGGAACCGTCAGGCGAAAAGCCGTGCCGGTCAGTTGCTGGCAATCCGTGCAGTGGCAGATCGTGGTCTTTTCCGGGTCTACCTCCGCCTCATAGGTTATCGCGCCGCAGTGGCAGCCGCCGTCGATCTTCATCTTTGTTCCTCCTGAATCCCGGTAATCTAGCGGGTCAAGGCAGCCAGGCAATGGCGCGGCGCTAGTCCAGAGCCGGATCGGATGCGGTGTCGATCAGCTTGCGCCGCTTCTCCCAGGTGCCTGTCGTCTGTGGCTTGACGAACAGCCGCGTGATCTCCGGCATTTCCTTCTTCAGCTGCGCCTCCAGGCGCTCGACGCAAGCTTCGATCTCGGGCGCCGTCAAATGGTCCTCGAACTCGATGCTCAGGCCGGCGACGATCTCTGCCGGCCCCATATGGACGGTCAGGACGCCGTTCGCCCGCTGCACCGCCGGATCCTGCTGGGCGATCGCCAGCACCTTCATTTGCACTTCGGGCGATGCCGGCTCACCGATCAGCAGGCCCTTGCTTTCGCGGGCCAGGAAGATCGCTGTCGCCCCCAGGATCAGCCCAATGCCGATAGAGGCGGCGCCGTCGAGTTCCGGCATCTCCAGAACTTCCGCCGCCAGGATGCCGACGAACGCGACGATCAGGCCGAGAAGTGCTGCACTGTCCTCGAACAGTACGGTGTAGACGCTCGGATCCTTGCTCGACTGCACCGCCCGCAGCCAGCCCTGCTTGCCCTTCTGCTGGCGGAACTCCTTCAGCGCCACCCACCACGAACTGCCTTCGAACAGGAAGGAAAGGCCAAGCACGATGTAGGTCACCTCGGCGTTGGCGACCGGCTCCGGCGCCATCATATGGATCACGCCTTCGTAGAACGACACGCCGGCGCCCAGCGCGAAGACGAGGAGCGCGACGATGAAGCTCCAGAAGTAGAGTTCGCGGCCGTGACCGAGCGGATGAGTCCGGTCGGCCGGGCGGGCGGCGCGGTGCATGCCGTAGAGCAGCAGGCCGCCATTGCCGGTATCGACCAGCGAATGCACGCCCTCCGACAGCATCGCCGAACTGCCGGTGAAGGCGGCGGCGGCGAACTTGGTCAGCGCGATGGCGAAATTGCCGGCGAGCGCCGCGTAGATCACCTTTTTTGAGCCGCCGTGCCCGGCCATGGCATTTGTTCCCATTCAAGGCGCAGTCTAGCGGCCAGGCCGCTAAAGCTCCACAGGCATCACACCGCGCGAATGTCGGGTCGTCCAAGCCAGCGGTCATGAGAGATCGGCCTATGGAAAACGGCGACTACTCGACGATCTCGCTGGTCCACACCTTGAAGCCGGCAAGCGTTCCCGGGCCGAATATATGGGTCAGCGGCACGTCGGCGGCGTCGCGGCCGGAGGCGATCAGGATGCGGCCGATGCGCGGTGCATTGTTGCGCGGGTCGAAGACATGCCAGCGGCCGCCGAGATAGACTTCCATCCAGGCGCAGAAATCCATGCTCGCCCATGGTTTCGGCATACCGATGTCGCTGATGTAGCCGGTGCAGTAGCGCGTTGGGATGTTGAGCGCCCGGCAGAAGGTGACGGCGAGATGCGCGTAGTCTCGGCACACGCCGCTCTGTTCGCGATACGCTTCCGCGGCGGTGCGTGTCGGCCGAGCATTGCCGTAGTTGAAGACGATGTGGTTGTGGACGAAGTCGCAGAC
>NZ_RZQI01000405.1:0-5175 GCF_003998335.1 Mesorhizobium sp. M7A.F.Ca.CA.002.05.1.1
AACCAGAAGCGGTCGGCTTTCAGGCCCTGCGAGGCATCGACGATGAACTCGATGGTGCCGGCGCCTGAATAATTGATCGCCTTGGCGGCCTTCACCGCCGCATCCGTCATCGCCTTGCGCAAAGCCTCGGTCATGCCGGGCGCGGGCGATTCCTCGATCACTTTCTGGTGGCGGCGCTGCGCCGAGCAGTCGCGTTCATAAAGGTGCACTGCATTGCCGAAATTGTCGCCGAACACCTGCACCTCGATATGGCGCGGCTTGTCGACATATTTTTCGACCAGCACGCGGTCGTCGCCGAAAGCGGCTTTCGCCTCGCGCCGCGCGCTGGACAGCGCCTCGGAAAATTCATCGGGATGCTCGACCCGGCGCATACCCTTGCCGCCGCCGCCGGCGCGCGCCTTGATCAGCACCGGGTAGCCGATCTCGCGTGCCTTGGACGCAAGCAGCACGATCTCCTGCGCCTCGCCATGATAGCCCGGCACGACCGGCACGCCGGCCTTTTCCATGAGCCGCTTGGCGGCGTCCTTCAGCCCCATGGCCCGGATCGAGGCCGCCGACGGGCCGATGAAAATCAGCCCCGCCGCCACCACCTGGTCGACGAAATCGGGATTTTCCGACAGGAAGCCGTAGCCGGGGTGAATGGCTTGTGCGCCCGTTGCCAGGGCCGCGGCGATGATCTTGTCACCGCGCAGATAGCTTTCGCCGACGGGCGAGAGGCCGATATGCACCGCCTCGTCGGCCATCTCGACATGCAGGGATCTCGCATCGGCATCCGAATAGACGGCGATAGTGCGCACACCCATCTTGCGCGCCGTCCGGATGACACGACAAGCGATCTCACCGCGATTGGCGATCAGGATCTTGGCGAACATGGAGCCTCCCGGTTTTGCCTCGGGCAGCGCCATTCTGGCAGGCGCCAGCCTATTTGGAGGCAGCGATCTCGCAGGCGCCGCCGGTCGTGACCTTGTAGTGGCCGCGGGTTGACTGACAGGATTTCATCGCCAACTCTTCGGCCCTCTTTTGAGATGGTGCGTTGAGGTGGCCGCCGCAAACTATGTACGACGACATTATCCGCGCGTAGGGAGTGGTTGCGTACGCTGAATGGCCACCGGCCGCGACATAGGCCTTGTAGGTCTTGGTGCAGGGATCCTTGGGATTTCGCGGCAGGTACGGCGGGAAACGCTTGTCTCCCTCGCTTCCAGTGAGTGAGCCGGCCATGCCCGCGCCGCACGCGGCGACCGTCAGCAATCCGGCCAATATCGCCATGGCTGTTCGCCTGGAATTCGTGGATTTCATCTTGTCTTACCCAACGAGAAAAACCGGGCGTTTTCCGGCCTATTTGGACGCGGCGATGCTGCAGGCGCCGGCAACGGTAACCTTGTATTTGCTTTTGCTGGCCTGACAGGATTTCAGTGCCAGTTCCGCAGCCGCCTTCTGCGACGATGCATTCAGCTTCACGCCGCAAACGAAGTACTCGGTCGCCGGAACGATTGGCGTCGCCGCGAAAGCCGAATGGCCTGCGGCTGCGAGATACGCTGCGTAAGCCTTCCCGCAGCCCCCGGTGGTTCCTATAGGAATGGTCACTGGGTAGCGCACGTCGCCCTTGCTGCCTGCCAGCGATCCGGCCATGGCGGCGGTGGGGGCCGCCACGATCAGCAAGCCTGCCACTATAGAGGTGGCTGCTCCTTTGCGGGTCCAGGATTTCATACTGCTTCCCCCATTCGCAAAAAAGTCTCGGCTGGTTGCTTATTTCGATGACGAGATTGCGCAGCCGCCACTCGCGGTCTTGAGCTTCCACCGTGTCAAGCCGGCTTGGCAATTGCGCAGCGCCGTCTCTTCCGCCGCCTTCTGGGACGGCGCGTTGAGCTTCGTCCCGCAGACAATGTAGAGGTCGACGACACGCGAATAAAAGGTTGTAGCGTAGGCCGAATGACCGCTCGCCGCGACATAACCCTTGTAGGCAACGTTGCATTCGCCCGAACCCAAGGTCGGCGGAAAACGCACGTCTCCCTTGCGTCCTGCGAGCGATTCCGCCGAGCCGGCGTCGGTCGCTGTTAATATTAGAAATACAGAAAGTATCGAAGCAGCCGTTCCCTGGCAATATTTCAGTTTCATTTTCAGCCCGTCCCCATTGCCCCATGCTGGATAAGCAGTAGCGAATATTTTGCCTCGCCGCCAGTTCACTGTTTGAGAATCGAAGCCGCTTATGCTGATGAATCGATTGGCCCATACAGTTCAGCCTTTTCGCACGGCAGCAACGGCCTGCCGCTATAGTTCCGCCGTTTGGCCGTCGAAGTTGACCGTCCATTCTCACATCCGAAACACGCCAAAGCGCGTGTCCTCGATTTCGGCGTTGAGCGCAGCGGACAGGCTGAGCGCCAGCACGTCGCGCGTCTTCGCAGGGTCGATAATGCCGTCGTCCCAGAGGCGTGCGGACGAATAGAGCGGATGGCCCTCATGCTCGTATTTCATCAGGATCGGCTTCTTGGATTTCGCCTCCTCCTCGGCGCTCCATTCCCCGCCCTTGCGCTCGATGCCTTCGCGCTTGACCATGGCAAGCACCGTTGCCGCCTGCTCGCCGCCCATCACCGAGATGCGGGCGTTCGGCCATATCCACAGGAAGCGCGGCGAATAGGCGCGGCCGCACATGCCGTAATTGCCGGCGCCGAACGAACCGCCGATGATGACAGTCATCTTCGGCACCCTGGCGGTGGCGACCGCCATCACCAGCTTGGCGCCGTCCTTGGCGATGCCGCCTGCTTCATATTTTCGACCGACCATGAAGCCGGTGATGTTCTGCAGGAAGACAAGCGGGATCTTACGCTGGCAGCACAGCTCGATGAAGTGCGCGCCCTTCACAGCGCTTTCGGAAAACAGCACGCCGTTGTTGGCGATCATGCCGACCGGCATGCCATGCAGATGGGCAAAGCCGGTGATCAGCGTGGTGCCGTAATTCTGCTTGAACTCGTCGAATTCGGAACCGTCGACGATGCGCGCGATCACCTCGCGGACGTCATAGGGCTGGCGCAGGTCGGTAGGCACGATGCCGTACAGTTCATCCGCGGGATGAAGCGGCGGAATCGATTTCTGTAAGTTCAGACTTACAGTCTTGTTCCGATTCAGGTTTTTGACGATGCGTCGGCAAATGGCGAGCGCATGGTCGTCGTCGAGTGCATAGTGGTCGGCAACACCGGAAAGCCGCGTGTGCACATCGGCGCCGCCGAGATCCTCGGCGCTGACGTCTTCACCAGTGGCCGCCTTCACCAGCGGCGGACCGCCGCTGTCGACGAGGTAGATGCAAGGCAGATTGTTCTGCAGCGCGATCTCCTGCGCCCGCAAATGCTTCTTCACGGTCAGCGGATAGTAGGTGCCGCCCTTCACCGTGGCGTCGTTGACGACGACCATGACTTCGGTGCCTTCGACGCGGCCGATGCCGGCGATCATGCCGGCCGAAGAGATCTCCTCGCCATACATCGACCATGCCGCGAACTGGCCGATCTCGAGGAAGGGCGAGCCGGTGTCGAGCAATTGCGCCAAGCGCTCCCGCGGCAACAGCTTGCCGCGCGAAACATGCCGTTCGCGCGCTTCCTCCGAGCCGCCGCGCTCGACGGCCGCCGCCTTCTCCGCAATGTCGGCGACCAGCGCCCGCATGCGCTCGGCATTGGCACGGAAGGTTTCGGAGGAGGGGGAGATCTGGGTTTGCAATGGAGCCATGTCCAACCCCTACATCTGCGCCAGGAGTTTGCCGTTGCGGCGTTCGAAAATCTTGTCGGACAGCAGATTGAAACCGTCCTTGAACGTAACGTCTATCATCTGCCTGGCCGCGCTTTGGGCTTGCGGATTGCCTGCATCGAAGACGAACAACTGGTCTCGGCGTGGCAGAGCGAACAAAACATCGCCAGGAAACTGTGGTTTGATTGACAACCAGAAATCGTCAAAAAGTATAAGGCTTGTGGACAACATAGTATTGCCGTCGACATAATACAGGCACGCTAACGCGGCTTCTCCGTCGGAAACAATTCTAGGAAGCCATTTCTTTACGTTGTCCAGCGCAACGACCCGCAAATCCGAAAGCGCCCGACCTGGGAAGTCTTTTGGTGCCACGGGTGACACCGAATCCGGAAGGTCGACCATATAGACAACCGAGATCTCACCAACCAGCGGTTCATACAACAAATCCAAACCCATCGATTTGAGGTGCTCGACATATTGCTGGGTCCGGATCACCGCGATGAGATTTTCTTCGCTCGCCTTGGTCGGTCGCGTTTCGGTGAGGCTTCGGACAAGTCTGTCTATAGCCGCATCAGCGTCCTCGTCGGGGTATGAGTTTAAGTAGCCGAACACGTTTGTGACGTCGGGCGTCACTTCCACGCCGCCGATTTTTGCACTGATCTTTGCGGGATCCGATGGGTCTACGATAGCGCTATCGACACCCGGCTGCCGTTTGAGTGCGGCGATTACGAGCCCTCTGAATTCCGCAATGTCAGAGAAGCGCCGCTTCTGCGCCTTGGCTTGTCCGAGAAAGCCCGCAATTGAGGAAAACAAAGCCATCGCAAATATTCCCCGCCTTGTGATTGGATGCGCCAATGAGAGGATCATCTATGGCCCTGCTTATCTCTCAATACTCGCAAAACTACAGCCTCCCACGAGATGGGTGTTTGACGTGTCAAGCAATCCGCAGTCCGGCACACTTGCATTCCCTTGCTAGGCATCACATCCCCTCGGCCATGATCTCGCGGCCGATCAGCCAGCGGCGGATTTCGCTTGTGCCGGCGCCGATCTCGTAGAGCTTGGCGTCGCGCAGCAGGCGGCCGGTCGGATAGTCGTTGATATAGCCATTGCCGCCAAGCAGCTGGATGGCGTCGAGGGCCATCAGCGTCGCCTTCTCGGCGGCAAACAGCACGCAGCCGGCGGCGTCCTTGCGTGTCGTCTGGCCGCGGTCGCAGGCGGCGGCAACGGCATAGACATAGGCGCGCGCGGCATTCATCACCGTGTACATGTCGGCCAGCTTGCCTTGCACCAGCTGGAACTCGCCGATCGCCTGGCCGAACTGCTTGCGCTCATGCACGTAGGGGATCGCCACGTCGAGGCATGCCGCCATCAGGCCGATCGGGCCGCCGGCAAGCACGGTGCGCTCATAGTCGAGGCCCGACATCAGCACCTCGACGCCACGGC
>NZ_RZQI01000406.1:0-5164 GCF_003998335.1 Mesorhizobium sp. M7A.F.Ca.CA.002.05.1.1
GGCCAGAAGGGAGAGCAGGTGCTGCGCGAGATCGCCGCCAGCGACGTCTCGCGCAGGCAGCGCACGGCCTCGCTGATCCTCGCCGAGGGGCCAGCCACCTGATGTTCGACTGGAGCCAAGAGATCGTTCTGGGGGCCTCCATCCTGTCCTGGTTCATCATCGGGGCGGGGCTGGCGCAGACGGCGATCTACCTGCTGCAGCTCATCATCGCCGCCTACGCCCTGTCCAAGCGCCCGCCGGTCGCGCGTTCGGCTCTGCTGTGGCACCGCTATGGCGACGTAGCGCCGCCGATCGCGCTGCTGGTGCCCGCCTACAATGAGGAAGTGAATGTGGTCGAGAGCGTGCACTCGATGCTGGCGCTCGAATATCCGAATTTCGAGGTCATCGTCATCAACGACGGCTCGAAGGATCAGACTCTGCAGCGCCTTATCGAAGGCTTCAAACTGGTGAAATTCCACCGACCCTATGAGGAGGCCCTGACACACAAGCCGATCCGCGGCCTCTATTCCTCGCCGATGACAGAACGGCTGTTCGTGGTCGACAAGGAAAATGGCGGCAAGGCCGATGCCCAGAATGCCGGCGTCAAT
The DNA here is from genome assembly GCF_003998335.1 of Mesorhizobium sp. M7A.F.Ca.CA.002.05.1.1. Taxonomy (NCBI): domain Bacteria; kingdom Pseudomonadati; phylum Pseudomonadota; class Alphaproteobacteria; order Hyphomicrobiales; family Phyllobacteriaceae; genus Mesorhizobium; species Mesorhizobium sp. M7A.F.Ca.CA.002.05.1.1. The sequence goes on from NZ_RZQI01000406.1 coordinate 588, forward strand.
GTCTGCCGCGCGCCTCTCTTTTGTGTGATCGACGGCGACTCCATCCTCGAGCCCGACGCACTGATGCGCGCGGCCCAGCCCTTCATCGACGATCCCGAGCGCACCATCGCCGTCGGCGGCACGATCCGCATCGCCAACGGATCGAGGATCGAAGCGGGCAGGGTGCGCGAGATCCGCCTGCCCAGCCGGTTGCTGGCACTGTTCCAAGTGGTCGAATATCTGCGGGCCTTCCTTATGGCACGGCTGGCCTGGAGCCGCATCAACACGTTGATGCTGGTGTCCGGCGCCTTCGGCGTGTTCCGCCGCGCCGAAGTGGTGGCGGTTGGCGGCTTCACCAAGGGATCGATGGGCGAGGACATGGACCTTGTGATCAAGCTGCATCGCCACATGATGGACACCAAACGCAAATACCGCATCCAGTTCATTCCGGAGCCGGTGTGCTGGACAGAAGCACCCGAGTCACTGCGCGTTCTGGCCAGGCAACGCACGCGCTGGCAGCGCGGTGCGCTCGAGTGCTTCTTCCGCTACCGCTCCATGCTCTTCAACCCCCGCTATGGGCGGGTCGGCTTCCTCGGATTTGGTCACATACTGATTGTCGATGTGCTTGGGCCCATATCGGAGGTGCTGGGCTATGTGCTGATCCCGGCCTTTTGGCTACTCGGCATCCTCTCGACCGAATATCTCTTGGCATTCACGTCGCTGGTTTTCACCTACGGCGTTTGCGTGAGCGTGTGTTCGCTGGTTCTCGAAGAAGCCGAGCTTCAGCGTTTTCCGCGCGCGCGGGACCTTGCCGTACTCACGGCCGTGGCGGTGATCGAGAATTTCGGCTACCGCCAGCTCAACAATTTCTGGCGTGTGAAGGGCTGGTGGCAGTATCTGCGCGCCGACCAGAGCTGGGGCGAGATGACCAGGACCGGCCTGACTGGGCCGAAGAAGTGAGCCTCTTCGGCTGAGTCACTTCAGCGTCCGCTCGATCTCCGCAATAAGCGCATCGAGCGCAGTATGTGCGACATCCGACCGCTCGATCAGCAACGTCTCAAGCTCGGACGCTCGCACGCTGATATCCGGAAAGCCGAACGTTCCGGCCCCACCCGCCAGCGAGTGAGCGATCCCGATCAGCGTATCGCCGGAACTGCTGCCGGGCACAGCCCTCCTCTCACGGGCGGCCTTCAACTCCACGAGCCGATCCGCACACCGGGCAAGGAAACGTTGCTGCAAGGAAGCGAAGGGATCGTTTGAGATAGGCCGATGCTCCGTTGCGGGACGTCGAGGGTCATTCAAGCAGAAAGCGGCGCGGGTTGGAATGGACTGCTTGGTCGAGCACGCCCCCCTGTCGGAGGAGAACGGCACCAGGGCTGGTCTGCAACGACACTGGCATGCCTGGGCTGGGGACAACCGCGCTGCCATCACCAGAAAAAAAGTGATTGGCTGGGGCGCCAGGATTCGAACCTGGGAATGTCGGTACCAAAAACCGATGCCTTACCACTTGGCGACGCCCCAATTGCCGTCAGAGTCGCTTGTGCGGCGCGTTATTAGCAGAGCAGCCAAAAAGCACAATCCTTATGAGTGACGGTTGGAACGCTCGAATTGGGCAGGCAACGCAGCGCTGGCAAATGATATGCAGCGGGCTATTCGGACCACACCGCCATCTCGTTTCCGGCTGGATCGACGAAGTGGAAGCGCCGGCCGCCGGGGAACGGGAAGATCGGTTTGACAATCGTGCCGCCGGCGCTTTCGACAGCGTCGAGGGTTTGCTCCAGATCCCTGCTGTAGAGCACGGGCAGCGGCTTTGATGGCGCTTCCGCGGCATCTGCCTGGAAGCCTCCGTCCAGGCCTTCGGCAAAGGCCGGTGAACGACCAGGCAAAGGCGGTACTGTAGAAAGCCTTCAGCCGGTCCAGCGTTCCACCGGTCGCGGGCATTTCCAGATAGTCGAGTTTTCCGGGCAGTTTCATGGCGCACCTGTTTGTTCACTGTATGTTCTACTCCAGAATTCCTGACTTGGCAAGTCTTTTTGCCGCATGCTGGAGCACGGCTTTGCTTAATCGATTGTAGTGGCCAGGTGGCTTTGCCGATGTCTTGCCTTTCGCACTGCAGCATCATATCGCTCCAAGGACGGACCGGCGGAACTTTCCGTTTCGCCAATCTTTCCAGTCTCCTGCAACCGGAGCGATGCATGACCAAATGGGTTTTCACCTTTGGCGATGGTGCGGCGGAAGGCCGTGCCAGCGACAGGAATCTCCTGGGTGGCAAGGGCGCCAACCTGGCCGAGATGTGCAGCCTGGGGCTGCCGGTGCCGCCGGGCTTCACCATCACCACGGAGGTCTGCAACGCCTACTACGCCAACGGCCGTATTTATCCGGCCGGGTTGGAAGCCGATGTCGCGGTCGCGCTCGATCACATCGGCCGGCTGACCGGCCGTCGGTTCGGCGACCCGTCGAAACTGCTGCTGGTGTCGGTGCGTTCGGGCGCTCGCGCCTCGATGCCCGGCATGATGGATACCGTGCTCAATCTCGGCCTGAACGACGAGACGGTCGAGGCGCTGGCCGCCGATTCCGGCGACGCGCGCTTTGCCTATGACAGCTACCGCCGCTTCATCCAGATGTATTCCGACGTCGTCATGGGCCTCGACCATGAGGTGTTCGAGGAAATCCTGGAGGATCAGAAAGGCGGGCTCGGGCACGAGCTCGACACCGAACTCACGGCGCTCGAATGGCAAGGCGTCATCGCGCTCTACAAGGCCAAGGTCGAGGAAGAGCTCGGCAGGCCCTTTCCGCAGGATCCGCATGAGCAGCTCTGGGGCGCGATATCAGCCGTGTTCTCGAGCTGGATGAACAACCGCGCCATCACCTATCGCCGGCTGCACGACATTCCCGAAAGCTGGGGCACGGCGGTCAACGTCCAGGCCATGGTGTTCGGCAATATGGGCGAAACCTCGGCCACCGGCGTTGCCTTCACGCGCAACCCTTCGACCGGCGAAAAGATGCTTTATGGCGAGTTCCTGGTGAACGCGCAGGGCGAGGACGTCGTCGCCGGCATCCGCACGCCGCAGAACATCACCGAAGCGGCACGTATCGCAGCTGGCTCGGACAGGCCGTCGCTGCAGAAGCTGATGCCTGACGCGTTCCAGTCCTTTGTCACCATCTCCGACAGTCTGGAGAAGCACTACCGCGACATGCAGGATCTCGAATTCACCATCGAGCGCGGCAAATTGTGGATGCTGCAGACCCGGTCCGGCAAGCGCACCGCCAAGGCGGCGCTGAAAATCGCCGTCGAGATGGCGCAGGACAGGCTGATCACGAAAGAGGAAGCCGTCGCCCGTATCGACCCGGCCTCGCTCGACCAGTTGCTGCATCCGACCATCGACCCCAAGGCCGCGCGCGATGTCATCGGCATCGGACTGCCGGCGTCGCCCGGTGCCGCTACCGGCGAGATCGTCTTTTCCTCCGGCGACGCCGAGGAATTGAAGACGCAAGGGCGCAAGGCGATCCTGGTGCGCATCGAAACCAGTCCCGAAGACATCCACGGCATGCATGCGGCGGAAGGCATCCTGACCACGCGCGGCGGCATGACCAGCCACGCCGCGGTGGTGGCGCGCGGCATGGGCAAGCCTTGCGTCTCCGGGGCCGGCTCGCTGCGTGTCGACTACAAGGCCGGCACGCTGATGGCGATGGGCTCGACCTTCCGCAAGGGCGACATCGTCACCATCGATGGCGGCAATGGCCAGGTGCTGAAGGGCGCCGTGCCGATGCTGCAGCCGGAACTTTCCGGCGATTTCGCGGCCATCATGGAGTGGGCGGACGCGGTCCGCCGCATGAAAGTGCGCACCAATGCCGAAACGCCGCTCGACGCGCGCATGGCGCGCTCCTTCGGCGCCGAAGGCATCGGCCTCTGCCGCACCGAGCACATGTTCTTCGATGGCGACCGCATCGTCGCCATGCGCGAGATGATCCTGGCAGACACCGAAAAGGACCGGCGCGCCGCACTTGCCAAGCTTCTGCCCATGCAGCGCTCGGACTTCCTCGAACTGTTCGAGATCATGGCCGGCCTGCCGGTGACGATCCGCCTGCTCGATCCGCCGTTGCACGAATTCCTGCCGAAGACCGAGGAGGAGGTGGCCGAGGTCGCCGCCGCCATGAAGGTGTCGCCGGACAAGCTCAGGCAGCGCACCGAGGCACTGCACGAGTTCAACCCGATGCTCGGCCATCGTGGCTGCCGCCTGGCTGTCTCCTATCCCGAGATCGCCGAGATGCAGGCGCGGGCCATTTTCGAGGCGGCCGTGGAGGCCGGCAGGAAGGCCGGCGCGCTGGTGGTCCCCGAGATCATGGTGCCGCTCGTCGGCCTGGTGAAGGAACTCGATTACGTCAAGGCGCGCATCGATGCGGTTGCCAAGAGCGTCATGGAGGAAACCGGCGTCAAGATCGACTATCTCACTGGCACGATGATCGAGCTCCCCCGCGCCGCGATCCGTGCCCATGTCATTGCAGAGTCAGCCGAATTCTTCTCCTTCGGCACCAACGACCTGACCCAGACGACCTTCGGCATCTCGCGCGACGATGCGGCCTCGTTCCTGGAAACC
>NZ_RZQI01000407.1:0-5158 GCF_003998335.1 Mesorhizobium sp. M7A.F.Ca.CA.002.05.1.1
GGTTCGATCATGTGCTCGCCGATCTGTTCGGCATCGACGAACCGCTGACCGCGGCGACTGCCGACCGCCACTACGACACCATCGCGACGCTGCTGCAGTGGGAGAATTTTCGCCCGCGCGCGCTGTTCGAGCGTTTCAACATCGAGGTCATCGCGACCACGGAAGGCGCGCTCGACGATCTCCAATGGCACCAGATGATTCGCGACAGCGGCTGGCAGGGCCGCGTTATCACCGCCTATCGGCCGGACGCGGTCGTCGACCCAGATTTCGAAGGGTTTTCAACCAATCTCGACCGGCTCGGTGAGATCACCGGCTGCGACACCGGCAATTGGGCCGGCTATCTCGATGCGCATCGCCAGCGGCGTGCCTTCTTCAAAAGCTTCGGCGCGACTTCGTCGGATCATGGCCATCCGACGGCCGAGACCGCCAATCTTTCGGATGCGGCGGCGCAAGAGCTGTTCAATCGGATTCGCCGTGGTTCCGACGATGAGCGCGAGCGAAAACTGTTCCGCGCCCAGATGCTGACCGAGATGGCCAAGATGAGCCTCGACGATGGACTGGTCCTGCAGATCCATCCCGGCTCCTGGCGCAATCATTCGCCCGCGATCTTCCAGAAATTCGGCCGCGACAAGGGTTTCGATATCCCGACCAGGACCGATTATGTGACGGCGCTGAAGCCGCTGCTCGACTGCGTCGGGCTGGAGCGCGACCTCACCGTCATCCTGTTCACGCTCGACGAGACCAGTTATGCGCGCGAGCTGGCGCCGCTGGCCGGTGTCTACCCGGCGCTGAAGCTCGGGCCGGCATGGTGGTTCCACGACAGCCCGGAAGGCATGCGGCGCTTCCGCGAGATGACCACCGAGACGGCCGGCTTCTACAACACCGTCGGTTTCAACGACGACACCCGTGCCTTTCCATCGATCCCGGCGCGTCACGATGTGGCGCGGCGAGTCGACTGCGCGTTCCTGGCGCGTCTCGTCGCCGAGCATCGGCTGCGCGAGGACGAGGCGCATGAGCTGGCGCGGGAACTGACCTATACGCTGGCGAAAAAGGCGTATCGGCTCTGAAGGGGCAACTCGCCCGCAATGCAAAGGGAGGAAACCATGTTGCATTTTTCAAGACTGACGGGAGTTGCGCTACTCGCCGCCGCACTGATGGCCGGAACGGCAAGCGCCCAGACGGTTCTGCGCTCGTCCGACACCCACCCGGACGGCTATCCGACGGTCGAGGCAGTCAAATATTTCGGCGAGCTTGTAAAGGAGCGTACGGCCGGCCGCTATGCGGTCGAGCTCTATCATTCCGCGCAGCTCGGCGAAGAAAAGGACACGATCGAGCAGGTTCGCACCGGCGTGATCGACCTCAACCGCATCTCGATGGCGCCGTTCAACGGGCTCATTCCCGAAACCACGGTGCCCTCGCTGCCCTACATCTTCCGCTCGGAAGACCATATGCACAAGGTCATGGACGGGGCGGTCGGCGACCAGATCGCGGCGGCGTTCGAACAGGTCGGGCTGGTGCTGCTCGCCTTTTACGACAGCGGCGCGCGCTCCTTCTACAATTCGAAGAAACCGATCAACTCATTAGCCGATCTGTCCGGCATGAAGTTCCGCGTCATCCAGTCCGACATCTTCGTCGACATGGTGGCGGCACTCGGCGCCAACGCGACGCCGATGCCGTATGGCGAGGTGTATTCGGCGATCGAGACCGGGGTCATCGACGGCGCGGAAAACAATTTTCCGAGCTACGACACCGCCAAGCATGCGGAAGTCGCCAAGTTCTATTCGCTCGACGAGCACACTATGGTGCCGGAAGCCTTCGTCATGGCGAAGTCGAGCTGGGACAAGCTGACGCCGGAGGATCAGGCGATCTTCAAGGCGGCCGCCAAGGAGAGCGTCGCCAGGCAGCGCGAGCTGTGGACCGCCAAGGTCAAGGAATCGCGCGCCAAGGTCGAGGCGGCCGGTTCGCAGATCACGACGCCGGACAAGCAGCCCTTCATCGACGCCATGGGTCCGGTCTACGAGAAGCATGTCAAGGACGACAAGCTGAAGGCCATGGTCGAAGCCATCAAGGCCGTGCAGTGATCAAGCGGCGGCGCGGGCATTCCGCGCCGCCGTCCTCTTGCGGAGAGAACCGGTGACCTCCAGCCCAGAACACAGACCGCCCCTGTCCGGCGTCGCGCGCATGATGTCGCGCGTCAGCACAGCGGCGCTATGGGTCGCAGGCATCGGGCTGGTGCTGATGACCGCCTTCGTCGCCTGGCAGGTGTTCGGTCGTTATGTCCTGAACCGCTCGCCAAGCTGGACCGAGCAGGGCTCGGTGATGCTGATGAGCTGGTTCATTTTCCTCGGCGCTGCCGTCGGCGTGCGCGAGAACTATCACCTCGGCTTCGACGTCCTGCTCTACGTACTGCCCAAAGGCGGCAAGCGTTGGCTGCGGATGATCTCGGACCTCGTCGCGCTCGCCTTCGGCATCGGTATGATCTGGTATGGTAGCCAACTGGTCGCATTGACCTGGGGCGCTACCTTGCCGTCGCTCGGCATATCGGGGGGCTGGGACTACGTCCCGCTGGTCGCGGGAGGCGTGCTCGTCGTGCTCTTCACGCTGGAGCGCATCGTGCTTCGCCTCTCCGGTGCGCCGATCGACGATGTGCTCGATGAACTGCCGCCGGCGGAAGTCGCAACCGAGCTCGACACGGCGAACGTGAAGGTCTGACGCCATGGAACTCTGGATTCTCTTCGGCGTCTTCACCCTTCTGATGCTTATCGGCACGCCGATCGCTTTCTGCCTCGGCGTCGCAAGCTTTGCCACCGTCCTCTATATGGGCCTGCCGCCGCTCATCGTGTTCCAGCGCCTGAATTCCGGCATGAGCGTCTTTTCGCTGCTGGCCATTCCCTTCTTCATCTATGCCGGCGACTTGATGGTGCGCGGCGGCATCGCCAGCAAGATCGTTGCCTTCGCCGGCTCGCTCGTCGGCCATTTGCGAGGAGGCCTCGGGCAGGTCAACATTGCGACCGCTACACTGTTCGGCGGCATTTCGGGGTCCGCGGTGGCCGAGGCAGCGGCGGTCGGCGGCTTGATGATCCCGCAGATGAAGGCGCGTGGATATGGAGCGGATTACGCCGTCAACGTCACGTCGATGGCAGCGCTGATCGCGCTGCTCCTGCCGCCGTCGCACAACATGATCATCTACTCGATCTCGGCAGGTGGAAAGATCTCCATCGCCGACCTGTTCACGGCCGGCATCATTCCGGGCCTGCTGTTGGCCCTGTCGCTGATGATCACCGCCTATTTCGTGGCGCGCTCCCGCGGCTATCCGACCGAGCCGTTTCCGGGCTTCACCGCCGTCGCGCATCTCTTCGCTGTCGCGGTGCCCGGCCTGCTGCTGATCGCGATCATCTTCGGTGGCGTACGATCGGGCGTTTTCACGGCGACCGAGAGTTCCTGTGTCGCGGTCATCTATGCGTTGCTCGTCACTGTCTTCGTTTACCGGCAGATGACTTGGGAAGGTTTCGTTCATGCCACCCATGGTGCCGTGCGCACCACGGCCATGGTGCTGCTCATCATCGGCATGGCGGCGGCGTTCTCGTGGTTGATGGCCTTCCTGAAAGTGCCGGCAGCGCTCATAGCCTCCATGAACGCGATCTCGGACGATCCGCTGGTCGTGCTTCTCCTGCTCAACGTCTTGATGCTGTTCCTCGGCACCTTCATGGACATGGGGCCGACGATCATCATCTGCACGCCGATCTTCCTGCCCGTGGCGCAAGCCTACGGCGTCGACCCGGTACATTTTGGCGTTATCATGATCCTCAACTTCGGCATCGGGCTGAATACGCCGCCGGTGGGCGCTGTGCAGTTCGTGGCGTGCGCAGTGGGCAAGATATCCGTCTGGGAGGCGATGCGCTCGATCTGGCCGTTCTATGGGGCCGGGCTCGTGGTACTGGGGCTCGTCACTTATATTCCGGCCATTTCGCTCTGGCTACCGAGCGTCTTCAAATAGGGGCGACATGGCATCGGACACCGCAACCGACCTCAGGGTCGAGAGAAAACCCAAACTGTCGGAGACAGTAGTCACGACGATCCGCAAGCAGTTGCAGGCGGGTGAGATCCTGCCCGGCCATAAATTGCCGACCGAAGGCCAACTGACCGAAACCTTCGGCGTCAGCCGCACCGTCATCCGCGAGGCGCTGGCCAAGCTTGCCGCCGACGGGCTGGTCGAACCGCGCCAGGGCGCCGGTGTCTTCGTCACAGAGCACATCTCGACAATGTTCGGCGCGCTGGCCGCGGACATGGGCAGCAAGGATTCGATCGCGCTCAACGTGCTCGAAGTGCGGCTGGCGATCGAGATTGAATCGGCCGGGATCGCCGCCGTCCGCCGCAATGCCGCGCAGGAGGCGGCGATCCAGGAAGCCTTCTTCGAATTCGAGCGGCTGCTGCTTGCCAGCGAGCCGACCGGTCCGGCCGACCTCGCCTTCCATCGCGCGATCGCCAGCGCCACCAGCAACCCATTCTATGTCGAGATGCTCGACGTGCTCGGCCGGCGCGCCATCCCGTGCGACGTGACTTCGCCCTGGTCGACCGAATTGGCGCAATCCGATAGCTACCAGCGCGGACTGCAGCGCGAGCACCTGGTGATCCTCAACGCCATTACCTCTGGCGATGCCGAGGCCGCGCGAGAGGCGATGCGCGCGCACCTCACCGCCAGCCAGCAGCGTTACCGCGAACGCCTGCATGCGCGTCAGGCTTTTTATTCCAGTTCGGTCAAGGCCGCCGCCGGCGAATGACCCATCTCAAGTCAGGATTGAAATGAACCAGAGCCACACCGACTATACATCCCGCTTTGCCATCGACCCGGTCGCCGCCGCGGCGATGGGAACCGATGAGCTGCGCCACAACTTTCACATTGACGGCCTGTTCCAGCCCGGCCGCATCAGCCTGACCTACACACATTACGACCGCATGATCGTCGGCGGCGCCGTGCCGACGGACGCCGCGCTTCAACTGGAAACGATCAAGCCGACCGGCACCAAGAACTTTCTCGACCGTCGCGAGCTGATCGCCGTCAACATCGGCGGTGCAGGCGTCATCAAGGCCGGCGGCCAGTCCTTCGAATTGCAGGCGCGCGACATGCTCTATCTCGGCATGGGCATCGCTGATGTGT
>NZ_RZQI01000408.1:0-5148 GCF_003998335.1 Mesorhizobium sp. M7A.F.Ca.CA.002.05.1.1
GCCATCCTGATCGCCGGCGGCGACGACGCCTTCCGCACGCTGGCCGGCGGACCTGAGGACGACACCGGGGAAGCGTCGGCGGCGGTCGCCGCGGCCGCTATCGGCAAGGGCGACTGCCTGATCGCTATTTCCGCCAGCGGCACGACGCCCTATGCCGTGCGGGCCATCGAGGACGCCCGGCTTCGGGGCGCCGCCACAATCGCTATTGCCAACAACGGCAACACGGCGCTGCTGCGCCTGGCCGATGTGGCCATCCTGCTCGAAACGCCGCCGGAGTTGATCGCCGGCTCCACGCGTATGGGCGCCGGCACCGCCCAGAAGATCGCGCTCAACATGCTGTCGACGCTGACCGCCATCCATCTCGGCCATGTGCATGACGGCTACATGGTCAATCTGATGGCCGACAACATCAAGCTGCGCGGCCGCGCGGCGCGCATCGTCGCCGCCGTCAGCGGGTGCGGCACGGACGAAGCGGCCCGCCTGCTCGAGAAGAGCGGCGGCGCGGTCAAGACCGCCATTCTGCTCGCCGCCGGCGCCGACAGCACCGACGCGGCGCAGAAGACACTGGAAGAGGCCGGCCAGAAGCTGCGCCCGGCCCTTTCCGCTATAGAGGGGAGCAAGGGCTCAAAAGCCTCCGTTCTCATCAAAACCGAACCTGAAAAAGGTCAACAGGGAGACTGAGCATGACAACGAAACTACTGACGGCACTGCTTTTGGGCACCAGCATTCTCGGCTCGGCCGGGGTTGCTTCTGCCGCAGACGTAACGCTCAACATCGAAAGCTGGCGCGGTGACGACCTTGCCATCTGGAAGGACAAGCTGCTCCCGGCTTTCGAAGCCAAGAACCCGGGCATCAAGGTGGTGTTCGCGCCCTCGGCTCCGACCGAATATGACGCAGCGCTCGGCGCCAAGCTCGCCGCCGGCTCGGCGGGCGACCTGATCACCTGCCGCCCGTTCGACAAGTCGCTCGAGCTGTTCAAGAAGGGCAACCTTGCCGATCTCTCGGCGCTGCCCGGCATGGAGAACTTCTCGCCCGTGGCAAAGTCCGCCTGGCAGACCGACGACGGCAAGGCGAGCTTCTGCGTGCCGATGGCCTCGGTCATCCACGGCTTCATCTACAACAAGGACGCCTTCGACAAGCTCGGCATCAAGGTGCCGGAGACCCGCGACGAGTTCTTCGCCGCGCTCGACAAGATCAAGGCCGACGGCACCTACATCCCGATGGCGATGGGCACCAAGGATCTCTGGGAAGCCGCGACCATGGGCTACCAGAACATCGGCCCCAACTACTGGAAGGGCGAGGACGGCCGCGCAGCACTGATCAAGGGCGAGCAGAAGCTGACCGACAAGGACTGGGTCGCGCCGTATGAGGAACTGGCCAAGTGGAAGCCTTATCTCGGCGACGGCTTCGAGGCGCAGACCTATCCGGACAGCCAGAACCTGTTCACGCTCGGCCGCGCCGCCATCTACCCGGCCGGCTCGTGGGAAATCGGCCTGTTCAACACCCAGGCCCAGTTCAAGATGGGCGCCTTCCCGCCGCCGGTCGAGAAGGCCGGCGACACCTGCTACATATCAGACCATACCGATATCGGCATGGGCCTGAACGCGGCTTCGAAGAACGCCGATGCGGCCAAGACCTTCCTGTCCTGGGTCGCCTCGCCCGACTTCGCCACCATCTACGCCAACGCGCTGCCGGGCTTCTTCAGCCTGAACTCCTCGCCGGTGAAGATGGAAGACCCGCTGGCGCAGGAATTCGTCTCCTGGCGCGGCAAGTGCAAGTCGACCATCCGCTCGACCTACCAGATCCTGTCGCGTGGCACGCCGAACCTCGAGAACGAGACCTGGGTTGAATCGGCCAACGTCATCAACGGCACCGATACGCCGGAAGCCGCGGCCAAGAAGCTGCAGACCGGTCTCGACAGCTGGTACAAGCCGGCCAAGTAAGAGCTCGGCTGAGCGCTGCTTTATCTCCCCCCTCGAGGGGGAGATGTCGCCGAAGGCGACAGAGGGGGTCGGTGGAGGCAGGCCGCGACTTGATCGTTGCTGGAAAGCGCGGTCAAATGTCGATGGCGCGCTGCCTTGACCGACCCCACCCGCCTCGCTTCGCGAGGCACCCTCCCCTCGAGGGGGAGGGAGGCGCCGCGCCTTTGGCGGCATTTGCCGAGACCTAAACGGCGGGGACCGAACTCATGGCCGCAGATATCAGACCGAAAAGACCGTTCCGCTGGCATATAGGCGTCTTCCTGGCGCCGGCGGTGCTTGTCTACACGGCGATCATGATCCTGCCGCTCGCCGGCACGCTGCAGCTGTCGCTGTTCCGCAACATCGAGCAGCACCAGGTCTTCGTCGGGCTGGAAAACTTCCGCACGCTGTTCGGCGACCCCAACTGGTCGGTGGGTTTCTGGAACGCGCTGAGGAACAATGTCTGGTTCTTCATCATCCACATGATCGTGCAGAACCCGATCGGCGTCATGCTGGCCGCGCTTCTGTCCAGTCCGAAACTGAGATTCGCGGCTTTCTACCGCACGGCGATCTTCGTGCCGACCATCCTGTCCTTCGTTATCGTCGGTTTCGCCTGGAAGCTGATCCTGTCCCCGTTGTGGGGCGTGGCGCCGCATCTGATGGACCTCGTCGGCCTGAAAAGCCTGTTCACGCCATGGCTCGGCAAGGAGCAATATGCACTGACCGCACTCAGCCTGATCTCGGTGTGGCAGTTCGTCGGCATCCCGATGATGCTGATCTACGCGGCACTGCTGTCGATCCCCGAAGAGGTGATCGAGGCCGCGGAATGCGACGGGATTACCGGCCTGTCGCAATTCTGGAAGATCAAGCTGCCGCTGATCCTGCCGTCGATCGGCATCATCTCGATCCTCACCTTCGTCGGCAATTTCAACGCCTTCGACCTGATCTACACCGCGCAAGGCGCGCTCGCCGGGCCGAACTATTCGACCGACATTTTAGGCACCTTCCTCTACCGCGCCTTCTTCGGCTTCCAGCTGCAGACCGGCGACCCCAATATGGGCGCGGCGATCGCCACGATGATGTTCCTGATCATCCTCGGCGGCGTCTGCGTCTACCTCTTCCTCGTCCAGACGCGCCTGCGTCGCTACCAGTTCTGAGGGGCCGAGAGATGAGCACCGCCACCCGTTCCGTGCCCCGCACCATCGGCGCCCACGCGATCCTTTTGACCTACACGGTGATCGCGCTGTTTCCGGTGATCCTCGTCATCATGAACTCGTTCAAGTCCCGCGCCGGCATCTTCGGCGCGCCTTTGACGCCGCCGACGCCAAAAACCTTCGACCTGATCGGCTACACGACCGTCATCGGCCAGGGCGACTTCATCCACTATTTCCAGAACAGCCTCGTCGTCACCGTCGCCTCGCTGTTCTTCGTGCTCCTGTTCGGCGCCATGGCGGCGTTCGCCCTGTCGGAATACCGCTTCCGCGGCAACTCGCTGATGGGGCTCTACCTGGCGCTCGGCATCATGATCCCGATCCGGCTGGGCACCGTCGCCATCCTGCAATTGATGGTGGCGAGCGGGCTGGTCAACACGCTGACGGCGCTGATCCTGGTCTACACCGCGCAAGGCCTGCCGCTTGCCGTGTTCATCCTGTCGGAGTTCATGAAGCAGGTCTCCGACGATCTGAAGAATGCCGGCCGCATCGACGGCCTGTCCGAATACACCATCTTCTTCCGGCTGGTGCTGCCGCTGGTCAGGCCCTCGATGGCGACCGTCGCCGTTTTCACCATGATCCCGATCTGGAACGATCTGTGGTTCCCGCTGATCCTGGCGCCGTCGGAAGAAACCAAGACGGTGACGCTCGGCGCCCAGCTGTTCCTCGGCCAGTTCGTCACCAACTGGAACGCCATCCTGGCAGCCCTGTCGCTGGCGATCATGCCGGTGCTGATCCTCTACGTCATCTTCTCGCGGCAGCTGATCCGCGGCATCACGTCCGGAGCCGTCAAGTGAACTCTGAAACACCCCTCCGCGTCGTCATTGCCGGCCTCGGCAATATGGGTCGCAGCCATGCGCTGGCCTACCATACCAATCCAGGTTTCCAGATCGCGGCGCTGATCAATCGCTCCGACGTGCCGCTGCCGGACGGGCTGTCGGATTACGGCATCAGGCGCTCCTTCGACGAGGCGTTGCGCGAGGAAAAGCCCGATGTCGCCTGCATCGCCACCTATTCCGACAGCCATGCCGACTATGCGGTGAGGGCGTTCGAGGCCGGTTGCCACGTCTTCGTCGAGAAGCCGCTGGCAACGACGGTGGCCGACGCCAGGCGCGTCGTCGCGGCGGCGAAGGCCAATGGCAGGAAGCTGGTGATTGGCTACATCCTGCGCCATCACCCGTCCTGGATCAGGCTGATCGCCGAAGCCCGCAAGCTAGGCGGCCCCTACGTCTTTCGCATGAACCTCAACCAGCAATCCTCAGGCCACACCTGGGAGACGCACAAGCAGTTGATGCAGACGACGTCGCCGATCGTCGACTGCGGCGTGCACTATCTCGACGTCATGCTGCAGATCACCGATGCGAAGCCGATCGAGGTGCGTGGCATGGGCGTGCGGCTGTCCGACGAGGTGGCGCAGTCGATGTACAATTACGGCCATCTGCAGGTGCTGTTCGACGACGGCTCGGTCGGCTGGTACGAAGCCGGCTGGGGTCCGATGATTTCGGAAACGGCGTTCTTCGTGAAGGACGTCATCTCGCCCAATGGCTGCGTGTCGATCGTCATGAAGGAAGGTGTGAAGTCCGATGACATCGACACCCACACCAAGACCTCGACCATCCGCCTGCACAGTGCGGCGACCGGCGCGGACGGCAAGTTTCTCAAGGCCGACGAGATGCTGTCGATGGAGGGCGAACCCGGCCATCAGGATCTCTGCGACCTCGAACAGGCCTTCGTGCTGAAGGCGATCCGCGAGGATCTCGATCTCACCAAACATATGGACGACGCGGTCAAATCGCTCGCCGTCTGCCTTGCAGCCGACGAGAGCGTGCGCAGTGGAAAGGCGGTGCGGTTGTGATCAGGGAATTGTCGTCAGGGGCTGCGCTCTACGGCGCCCCCCTCTGGCCTGCTGGCCATCTCCCCCTCAAGGGGGGAGATCAGCTTTCGGCACGGCCTTCGCCAATCACCAACGTTGAAAA
>NZ_RZQI01000409.1:0-5145 GCF_003998335.1 Mesorhizobium sp. M7A.F.Ca.CA.002.05.1.1
GCAGATGCCGCGCCAACGCGCTTCGCAAAAATTAGCAGCGGCTGTTTTGCTTGACTCGGCCGCCAAAAACAGGCAGCAAAACCAGGTCGGAAGGGCGACAACACCACTTTCCTGGCCGTGGACGAAGCCAAATTTGGCCCAAATCCACATCTCGTCGTTGGTTTTGAGAGGAATTGATTAACCAACTTTGTCCATATTTTGAAGCAATCGGCAACCAACTACAGACGCGGCAAACGCGTCGGGGACCACCTGGGATCACTCACAGAATGGTCGTCGCGGCTCTCAAGGCCGCGTACGGGGAAACCGGTTGAAGCGAGATTGGTTGCATGGCGTTGTTGAGTACACACAAAAAAAACCGGGGACAGCGTGAGGGCGGCGAGTTCGTCGATGCTCCGCGTTCCTCTTCCTTCAACGCTGGCCGGGTGGCCCGCTGGGTCGCGCTGCCTTGCGTCAGCACCGCCATCGGCCTTTGGTTGATCGGCACCATGGCCGGCCTCAGTTCCGTCGGCGCCTCGCTGTCGGCGACTTCGGTTGGCCTGCCCCAGACGCTGTCCATGCCGGGATCGCTCGCACTTACCGATCCGCTGAAACAGCACTTCTTGAAAGCACCCTTCGTGCTGGCCAATGCCAATGGCGGCACTCAGGCTCTGCATGATCATTCGGTGCAGTGCGGCGCCAGCTGTTTCAAGCTGGCCAGGGTAAGCTCGCAGGCGGAAAAATCCGAACGCCTTGTAGCGCAGGCAAAGCCGATGCCTGCCCTTGCGAAGTCGAAGGCGCAGGAGCGCTTCGAACGCATGGAAGCGTCGCTTTCGCCGATGAAGCTGGCCGCTGCCTTTGCCGACGCCGGAAAACCTGCCGCCACTGCCAACACGCGCCCGGTGATCTCCACCGTCGCACCGCGAATTGCCGAGGCGTCGCTAGTGCCGTCCGTCCAGGTCACGGCCAGCCTGTCCGATAACATGCCAGTTCCGGCAGCCGAACGTTTCGCCCGGCTGGATACCGGTTCGGTGGTCGTGCAGATCGCACCGCAGCCGATGGGCTTTGCCCAATCCGATACGCCAGACAATTCGCAGTTGGCCCTTGCCCTCGTGCGGTCGCTGCCGGTCGACGCCGAGGCGTTTGCCTCACCGCTGCCGATCGAGGAATCGTCAGCCGATATCGCGGTTTCGCCCGTCGAAACCCAGCAGGATCAACCCGGCGATGCCGCCTCGCTGCCGGACGCGCTGACCGACGACGTGCCGTTGCCGACCCGCCGCCCGCAATTCGACCCGCCGCAGCCCAAAATCGTGCAGCAGCAGCCTAAGCCGGTCCAGCAGCCCAAATCTGTTCAGCAGCCCAAGCCCGCCCAGCAATCGAAGCCGGCGCGTGAGACGGTCCAGCAGGCCCAGCCGGCAAAACCGGCGCGGCAAGGCCGGCCGGCCGATGGCGGCGATGTGCTGGCCTACGCCAAGCCGGACACGCCTTCGGGCGGCCTTGGCAAGGCGTTCAGGAACCTGTTCAACTCGCCGGGATCCAGAAGCGGCGCCGGCAATGGCGTCGCCGTCTACGATATCAGCGCCGCCACCGTCTACATGCCTGACGGCTCAAGGCTCGAGGCGCATTCTGGCATCGGCGCGATGACGGACCAGCCGCGCTATGCCGACCAGAAGAACCGCGGACCGACACCGCCCAACACCTACAATCTGTCGCTGCGCGAGTCGCGCTTTCATGGTGTGGAGGCCTTGCGCCTGACGCCGGTCGATGGCCGCAACAAGTACAATCGCGACGGGTTTCTGGCCCATACGTATCTGCTTCGGGGCCGCTACGCCCAGTCGAGCGGCTGCGTCGCCTTCAAGGATTATGCGCGTTTCCTCGCCGCCTTCAAGAAGGGCAAGATCAAACGCCTCGTCGTGGTGCCGCGCCTGAACGGGTCGGCTACGCAGGTCGCATCAGCCGCCAGGGGCGTGTAGCGACAAGAGGCTTTCGGGCGTACCTTCCCGCCTGCTCCTGACAGCCTGCTGTCAGGAGCAGCGCTGTCCGGCACGCCTCTCCCCACCGCGCTCTTTCCATTTTGGCCAGGAAATCCCATATTCGGGACATGGCCAAATCTCCCGACAAAAAAACGCCGCCGACGGCGAATGACGACCGCGCCGCGCCGAAGCGGCGCAGTCCGCTGACCGATTTCCTCGACGCTTCGGAGCCGCTGCACAGAGGCGGCTTCGCCGAGATGCCGCAGCCGGAGCTCTCTGGCACGCCGCTGACCGGTTCGATCGCGGACTGGGCCGAGCAGATCGAGCAGGAGGCCGAGAAGGAAGGGCGTCTTGCCGGCAAGGGCGACGGCGGCAAATCGCCGAAGCCGTCGAAGAAGATACCCGAGCGTTCAAGCTCGCCGGGACGCAGTTCGCGCGGCACCTCGATGGGTGGGGCGGCGACGGCGAGGGAGCGCACGGCAGCGGGCCTCAACCCGGTCGCGGGTCTCGACATTTCGCTGGAAGACGCCGAGACCATGGCTTCGGGCAGCGTCACCGCGACGGTAGCCGCCCTTTCGGCGTTGATCGAATCCGGCAATCCGCTGCACAAGGACGGTGTGCTGTGGACGCCGCATCGCCCCGCCCGCCCGGAAAAATCCGAAGGTGGCATTGCCATCAAGATGGTTTCGGATTTCGAGCCGGCCGGCGATCAGCCGACCGCGATCAAGGATCTGGTCGAAGGCGTCGACAACAACGACCGGACCCAGGTGCTGCTCGGCGTCACCGGCTCCGGAAAAACCTTCACCATGGCCAAGGTGATCGAGGAGACGCAGCGCCCTGCCTTGATCCTGGCGCCGAACAAGACGCTGGCGGCGCAGCTCTATTCCGAGTTCAAGAAATTCTTCCCGGAAAACGCCGTCGAGTATTTCGTCTCCTACTACGACTATTACCAGCCGGAAGCCTACGTCCCGCGCACCGACACCTTCATCGAGAAGGAATCTTCGATCAACGAGCAGATCGACCGCATGCGCCATTCGGCGACGCGTTCGCTGCTCGAGCGCGACGACGTCATCATCGTCGCCTCGGTGTCCTGCATCTACGGTATCGGCTCGGTCGAAACCTATACGGCGATGACCTTCCAGATGCAGATCGGCGATCGGCTCGACCAGCGCGCGCTGCTCGCCGATCTCGTCGCCCAGCAGTACAAGCGCCAGGACATCAATTTCGTTCGCGGCTCGTTCCGCGTGCGCGGCGACACGATCGAGATCTTCCCGGCCCACCTGGAAGACCGCGCCTGGCGCATCTCGATGTTCGGCGACGAGATCGAGCAGATCACCGAGTTCGACCCGCTCACCGGCCAGAAGACCGGCGAGCTGAAAAGCGTCAAGATCTACGCCAATTCGCACTATGTGACGCCGCGCCCGACGCTGAACCAGGCGATCAAGTCGATCAAGGAAGAGCTCAAGCACCGGCTGGTCGAACTCGAGCGGGCCGGCCGCCTGCTTGAGGCGCAGCGGCTGGAACAGCGCTGCCGCTTCGACCTCGAGATGCTGGAAGCCACCGGCTCCTGCGCCGGCATCGAGAACTATTCGCGCTATCTCACCGGCCGCCAGCCGGGTGATCCGCCGCCGACGCTGTTCGAGTACATTCCCGACAACGCGCTGGTCTTCATCGATGAAAGCCATGTCACCGTGCCGCAGATCGGCGGCATGTATCGCGGCGACTTTCGCCGCAAGGCGACACTGGCCGAATACGGCTTCCGTCTGCCGTCCTGCATGGACAACCGGCCGCTGCGCTTCGAGGAATGGGATGCCATGCGTCCGCTTTCGGTCGCCGTCTCGGCGACCCCCGGCGGCTGGGAAATGGAGCAGGCCGGCGGCGTCTTCGCCGAGCAGGTCATCCGCCCGACCGGCCTGATCGATCCGCCGGTCGAGGTCCGCCCGGCCAAGACCCAGGTCGACGATGTCGTCGGCGAAATCCGTGACACCACCAAGGCCGGCTACCGCACGCTGGTGACGGTGCTGACCAAGCGCATGGCCGAGGATTTGACCGAATATCTGCATGAACAAGGCATCCGCGTGCGCTACATGCACTCCGACATCGACACGCTGGAGCGCATCGAGATCCTGCGCGATCTGCGCCTCGGCGCCTTCGACGTGCTGGTCGGCATCAACCTGCTGCGCGAAGGCCTCGACATTCCCGAATGCGGCTTCGTCGCCATTCTCGACGCCGACAAGGAAGGTTTCCTGCGCTCGGAAACCTCGCTGATCCAGACCATCGGCCGCGCCGCCAGAAACGTCGACGGCAAGGTCATCCTCTATGCCGACCAGGTGACCGGCTCGATGGAACGGGCGATGGCCGAAACCAACCGCCGCCGCGAAAAGCAGGTGGAGTGGAACGAGGCCAACGGCATCACCCCGGAATCGGTCAAGTCGCGCATCTCCGATATTCTGGATTCGGTCTACGAGAAGGACCACGTCCGCGCCGACATCTCGCAGTTCACCGACAGTGCCGGCGCCATGATGGGCAACAACCTCAAGGCCCATCTCGACGCGATGGAAAAGCAGATGCGCGATGCCGCAGCCAATCTCGACTTCGAGAAGGCGGCCCGCATCCGCGACGAGATCAAGCGCCTGCGTGAGATGGAACTGTCCATCTCCGAAGACCCGCTGGCCAAATACGCCGACATGGAAAGCCCGGCCTCCGGCCGCGAAAAGGGCAAGCACAACAAGGGCGTGGCCAAACATCGGACAGCAGAAGAACAGGAGCGTTTCCGCAAGTTCGACGAAGCGCGCGCCGCCGAAGAGGCCGCCAGGGCTGCCCGGCCCAACCTCTTCCGCAAGCCTGATCTCGACGAGATGGGCGCCGACGGCGCCGTACCGGTGAAAAAACCGCTGTTTTCGAAACCCTCGATCGACGATATGGGCCCGGGCACCGACATGCCGACGCCGGCCGGCGCGGTGTCACGCTCGCTGTTCAAGAAACAGTCGGCTGAAGAGGCGCATGGCTCCGATTTCGGCATACCCGGCGAGCCGGTCAAGCCGCTGTTCAAGAAGAACTCGCTCGATGAAATGACCGTGCGGCGGACGGAAAAGCCGGTCGAAGGAAAAGTGCCGGCCAAGCCGCAGCCAATCTCCCCCCAAGTGGGGGAGATGCCCGGCAGGGCAGAGGGGGACGCGAAGGAACGCGACGATTC
>NZ_RZQI01000410.1:0-5140 GCF_003998335.1 Mesorhizobium sp. M7A.F.Ca.CA.002.05.1.1
GGGTGCCGAAGCAGGGGACAACGACAATAGCGGGGGTCGGGTCAGCCGCATCGAAGCGGCCGCCGGCCGCCACCGGCAGGCCGCATGTGGTGACCGGAGCCTCGCCGGTCACCGAGACCAGCCGAAAATCGAACAGGGTCTCGCCGGAGATGCGGTTGGCGGCGCGCAGTGGATCGACGGCGGATGCCACGCACATGATCGACGAGCCGGAAAACACCAGCAGCGTCACCTTGAGCGGCAGACGCTCGGCACGAAAGATCGTCGGTTTTTCGCTTTTCGTCATGGAAGCTTCGTAAAACGCAAAACAGTTTCCGGCAAGTCGGGCATTGTTGTGGACTGTTCTTTCGGAGGAGAGTTCTATGCCGCTTGCGATGAACCGTGAGGTCTTCATTACCTGTGCCGTGACCGGGTCCGGCGGGTCGCAGGACCGCAGCCCTCATGTGCCGCGCTCGCCAAAGCAGATCGCCGATTCGGCCATCGACGCGGCCAAGGCTGGCGCCGCAATCGTGCACTGCCACGTCCGCGATCCCGAGACCGGCAAGCCCAGGCGCGATGTGCATCTCTACCGCGAAGTGACCGAGCGCATCCGCGAGGCCAATGTCGACGTCGTGCTGAACCTGACCGCCGGCATGGGCGGCGACATGGTGTTCGGATCGCCGGAAGCGCCGTTGCCGCTCAACGAAAAAGGCACCGACATGGGCGGCGCCACCAACCGCATGGAACATGTGCGCCAATGCCTGCCGGAAATCTGCACGCTCGACTGCGGCACCATGAATTTCGCCGAGGCCGACTATGTCATGACCAACACGCCAGGCATGCTGCGCGCCATGGGCGGCATGATGACGGCGCTTGGCGTCAAGCCGGAGATCGAGGCCTTCGACACTGGCCATTTGTGGTTCGCCAAGCAGCTGGTCGAGGAAAAGGTGCTCAACCCCGATGCGCTGGTGCAGCTCTGCATGGGCGTGCCGTGGGGGGCGCCGGACGACCTCAACACCTTCATGGCCATGGTCAACAATGTGCCGTCGACCTGGAACTGGTCGGCCTTTGCCATCGGCCGCAACCAGATGGCCTATGCTGCTGCGGCGGTGCTGGCCGGCGGCAATGTCCGCGTCGGGCTGGAAGACAATCTATGGCTCGACAAGGGCGTACTGGCGACCAATGCGCAGTTGGTCGAGCGCGCCGCCAGCATCGTCACCAATCTCGGCGCCAGGATTCTTGGGCCGGAAGAGGTACGGCAGAAGCTCAACCTCACCAAGCGGGCGCCGATCGCGGCATGAATTATTCGTCGGGAGGGTCGGCATGACTACCGTAAAATTCACCGCAATGAAGGATGGCGACCGGGACGACTACGAGTTCCTGACCGCGCATGAGATCGACTACGCGGCCAGGACCGGCGAGCGGCTGCTCGACGCGCTGGTGCAGCTCGACGCGGGCCTATCGGGCTACAAGATCACCCGGCTCGGCCATTCGCTGCAGGCGGCGACGCGTGCCTGGCGCGACGGCGCCGACACCGACTGGATCGCCTGCGCGCTACTGCACGACATCGGCGACATCTATGCGCCTTACAATCACGATGAATATGCCGCTTCGATCCTCAAACCCTTCGTGCGCGAACAATGCACTTGGGTGGTGGAGAAACATGGCGACTTCCAGCGGCTCTACTATGCCCATCACCTCGGCGGTAACCGCCATGCGCGCGACCGCTTTGCCGGCCACGCCTATTTCGACGATTGCGACCAGTTTTGCGAACGCTGGGACCAGTCCAGCTTCGACCCCGATTATGACACGCTGCCGATCGAATTCTTCCGGCCCTTCGTCCTCGAAGTCTTCGCCCGCAAGGCATACGACCCGTCCGTGATCCGCGCCGGCGAACGCGTGCCGCTCATAGATCCCACAACCGCCATGACCAGAACCGGAGCTTCCGCATGAGCATCATCAACAAGGCAGCCGCCATCGGTGGCGGCGTCATCGGCGCCGGCTGGGTGGCGCGGCTGCTGCTCAACGGCATCGACGTGTCGATCTTCGATCCCGATCCCGAGGCGTCGCGCAAGGTCGGCGAAGTGATGAAGGGCGCGCGCCGCGCCTACAAGCAGATGGTACCCGGCGGTTTGCCGAAAGAGGGCAAGCTGACCTTTGCCAAGACCATCGCCGAGGCAGTGGCCGATGCCGATTTCATTCAGGAAAGCGTGCCGGAACGGCTCGACCTCAAGCACCGGGTGCTCGCCGAGATCGATACCCACGCGCCGGCCAATGCGATTGTCGGTTCCTCGACCTCCGGCATCAAGCCAACCGACATGCAGGTGGCGATGAAGAAGCATCCGGAGCGGCTGGTCGTCGGCCATCCGTTCAACCCGGTCTATCTCCTGCCGCTGGTCGAGATCGTGGGCGGCGAGCAGACCTTTCCCGAGGCGATCGAGGTCGCCAAGGAGATGTATGCCTCGATCGGCATGAAGCCGGTCGTCATCCGCAAGGAGATCGAGGCCTTCGTCGGCGACCGCCTGCTCGAAGCGGCATGGCGCGAGGCGCTGTGGCTGATCAAGGACGGCATCTGCACGGTCGAGGAACTCGACGACATCATGCGCTATGGCTTCGGCCTGCGCTGGGCGCAGATGGGCATGTTCCAGGTCTATCGCGTCGCCGGTGGCGAGGCCGGCATGCGCCACTTCATGGCGCAGTTCGGGCCCTGCCTGAAATGGCCATGGACCAAGCTGATGGATGTGCCGGAGTTCAACGACGAACTGGTCGACCTGATCGCCACGCAGTCGGACGACCAGGCGCATGGGCTGTCGATCCGCGAGCTGGAAAAAATCCGCGACGACAATCTGGTCGCCATCATGGATGCGCTGTCGAAGCAGAACAAAGGCAAGGGCTGGGGCGCCGGCGCCCTGCACAAGGACTATACCAGGCAGCTGGCCAAGCTGGCGGCGAAGAAGCCCACGGCCTCCAAGGCTGCCGAGAAGGCCAAAGCCTTGAAACCGGTCAAGAAAGCCGAAAAGCCGAAGAAAAAGCCCGGCAAGAAGAAAGGCTGAGAGCATGGATTTCGGGCTGTCGGAGGAACAGAGGCTCATCGTCGAGACGACGCGTGCGTTCGTCGAGAACGAGCTTTACCCGCATGAGCGCGAGGTCGAGCGCACCGGCGTGCTGCGCCGCGACCTGATCGAGGAGATCAAGGTCAAGGCGATCGAAGCCGGGCTCTATGCCGCCAACATGCCGGCCGATGTCGGCGGTGCTGGCCTCGATACGGTGACTTGGCTGCTCTACGAAAAGGAGCTTGGCCGCGCCAATTACGCGCTGCACTGGACCTGCGTGGCGCGGCCCTCCAACATCCTTTTGGCCGGCACGCCGGAGCAGCGCGAAAAGTACCTGTTCCCCTGCATCCGCGGCGAGAAATGGGACTGTCTGGCGATGACCGAGCCGGGCGCAGGCTCCGATTTGCGCGGCATGAAGGCGACGGCGGTACAGGACGGCGACGACTGGGTACTCAACGGCACCAAGCATTTTATCTCCCACGCCGACCTCGCCGACTTTGCCATCGTTTTCATGGCTTCCGGCGAAGAGGATTCGCCGCGCGGCAAACGCAAGAAGATCACCGCATTCTTCGTCGACAAAGGGACGAAGGGCTTCACCGTCCGCGATGGCTACCGCAACGTCTCGCATCGCGGCTACACCAACGCCATCCTCGAATTCGACGATTGCCGGCTTCCCGCCGCCCAAGTGTTGGGCGAAGTCCACAAGGGGTTCGACGTCGCCAATTCATGGCTCGGCGCCACCCGGCTGCAGGTCGGCGCCACCTGCCTCGGCCGCGCCGAGCGGGCGCTTGGCCATGCCATCGAGTATGCCGCGCAGCGCCAGCAGTTCGGCCAGCAGATCGGCAAGTTCCAGGGCGTGTCGTTCAAGCTTGCCGACATGGCGACCGAATTGAAGGCCGCCGACCTGATGGTGTTCGAAGCCGGCTGGAAGTACGATCAGGGCACTGTCACCGATCAGGACATGGCCATGGCCAAGCTGAAGGCCACCGAGATGCTTGCATACGTTGCCGATGAGGCGATCCAGATTCATGGCGGCATGGGACTGATGGACGATTTGCCACTGGAGCGCATCTGGCGCGACGCGCGCGTCGAGCGCATCTGGGAAGGCACGTCAGAGATCCAGCGCCACATTATTTCAAGGGCGCTGCTGCGTCCGTTCGGGGCATAACATATGCATAAACTTGAGCGTCTCCTGCGGCCGAAATCGATCGCCGTCTTCGGCGGTGCGCAGGCCGCGGCCGTCGTCGCGCAATCGATCAAGATGGGCTTTGCCGGCGAGATCTGGCCGGTGCATCCGACCAAGGACGAGGTCGCGGGCCGCAAGGCCTATCGTTCGGTCGCCGATTTGCCTGACGCGCCGGACGCCGCCTTTGTCGGCGTCAACCGGCATTTGACCATCGAGGTGATCAAGGCGCTGGCCGAGCGCGGCGCCGGCGGCGCCGTCTGCTTTGCCGCCGGCTTCCTTGAGACCGAGGCCTACGACGACGACGGCGAGCGGCTGCAGGCCGAGCTGGTTGCGGCAGCCGGCTCGATGCCGATCATCGGGCCGAATTGCTACGGCCTGATCAATTATGCCGACGGCGCGCTGCTGTGGCCCGACCAGCATGGCGGCATAAGACTGGCCGAGGGCGGCAAGGGCGTCGCCATCATCACCCAGTCCTCCAACATCGCCATCAACATGACGATGCAAAGGCGCGGCCTGCCGATCGCTTTCCTGATGACCGCCGGAAACCAGGCGCAGACCGGGCTGTCCGAAATGGCGCTTGGCCTGATCGAGGACGAGCGGGTCACGTCGCTCGGCCTGCACATCGAGGCTTTCGATTCGGTAGCCGGCTTCGAGCGGCTGGCAGCACGGGCGCGCGAGCTGAAAAAGCCGATCATCGCCATGAAGGTCGGCCGTTCCGAACAGGCCAGGCAGGCGACCGTCTCGCATACCGCGTCGCTGGCCGGCTCGGATGCGGCCTCGGGTGCGTTCCTGCGGCGGCTCGGCATTGCGCGTGTCGATTCGATTCCCGCCTTCATCGAAGCGCTGAAGCTGCTGCACATCACCGGACCTTTGCCCGGCTATAGGCTGTCGTCGATGAGCTGCTCCGGCGGCGAGGCCTCTGTCA
>NZ_RZQI01000040.1:0-15199 GCF_003998335.1 Mesorhizobium sp. M7A.F.Ca.CA.002.05.1.1
GTTCATGCCATTTCGCAAAAACGTCCTTGCCCCGGCGCGGATCGTAGCCAACTTGGCTGTAGATCATATCGCGAAGGCGGGAGCCCGCGAGAATGCGGTAGTTGTCGCGGGCTTTTTCCGAGACGTTCACCCCGGCATCGATGGCGTAATATTCCATGATCGCAAGGCTGACATCAGCCGGGTAGCAGTAATGGATCACGCCCCGGTGCGTCACCTCGATATGGGCAGTTGCCGGGACTTTGCCAACTTTTTCAAGGATCGCCTTTATCCGCTGAATGCGGGGCTTTTGATCGACGTCGTTCCACTGACTGCTGATTGTGCCGATGTGCGCGTTCTGCACATCACAAAGAGCCGCTAGCCCGCGTTGATTGAGGTATGGCGTCCCATCTGAAAGAACGCCCATAATAACGCCGTCGATTTCTCGCTCTTTCTCAACAACGAGAGGGAGGTTGGGCTGATTTCCTTTCGGCCCAATTTGGCCGGATTTCATACCTAAACTATTGATGCAACCAGAGATTCTGGTTACCCTAAGTAACACAACCCGAGTGATTCCTAATGCAGTCTCAAACTGAGAACTGCGTGATACCCGGTTTCCACAGGGCTAGTTCCCAACGGCTGAGTAGCGCCTCGCAACCAACCCCGCCGCCACACGTTGACCTATGCAGTTACTCCAGACCTTGCCCGCTGCCGAGAGGTGGCGGGCTTTTTTGTCGAGCGATTGACACGCTGCCCGGTCGAAGGCAAAGAGTGGCACATTGCGGATTGACAAAGGGGAATGTCGATGAAGAAGACCTATCAGAAGCCCGTTTTCACGAAACGTGAGCGGCTGTCGTCGGTAACGGCTTCGCCCAGCTCATCTGTGGTTTCTTCCGGGACCTAATCAAGCGAATTACAGTTTTGGAAAGCCCGCTGGCTCCGGCCGGCGGGCTTTATCATTTTTGGCGTGGTATATTCCGCCGCATGCGAGTTTTGTTCATCGCCTTCGCGGTCCTGTTTTTTATGGCTATCGGCTTTTGGCTGACGGCCAATTTTCTTATCAACAACTCCACTTCGGCGGTGATCATCCAGCCGACACGGGCGCAGCAATAGGAGCGGATATTATTGAAGCCGCGGTGACGACCGCGCCTGATCGTCCCTCGCCACCGCCCCCGTCGTCAGAAGCTTGGCGCCACCCGATAGCAGCTACCCATTCAGGGCCTCAGGTTCGGCGAGGAAGGATGCAGCGATCAGGTCGTCGCCCGCAATCTGGCCGCGACCGTCTTCCATGATGGCTGCAACCTTTTGGAAGGTTTTCATTTCTGCCTCAGTTATGCGTGCCGCCCGCATTTTTGCCTGGAGATCAGCCAGACGCGCCACGAGCGCTTGGGACGTCTCGTCTTCAAGGTTCATCATCTTCATTTGTCCGGTTGAGTAAGCAATTGACCGTTCTGTGCGCGGGCCACTCAAACACAGCTCTGCGCCAAACGTTCCCTATATGGGCTTCGGTCTCAACAACGATGGGACCAAAGTCTCCCCCAGTGACGCAATGGTCCGACATCCGGATCTAGCCGGAACACCTGGATAAAATGATTGTTGTTTCAGTCGTGAAATCGGCACAGCTAGGTCTCTTCCTGTGCTGAAAGGACCCGCGAGCCGCTACAGTGGTTGGCGGGTTCTCTATTTCATGTGCCAGCGCCAGGAGCTTAATTTTGCCGCCCATGAATGATAATCAGCCGCCCAACAGGGTGGTACACCAGCCGCCGCCGGGTTGGCAGAGCGCCGGGGTGCTTCTTGCAGCCGCTGCTCTGGCGTCATCCTTGGCCGCCCTGCTATTGGCATCTTGGATGTCAGGTTGAGGGCTCCCGGAGAGGCCGCAGTCTCCGTTCTGCCCACAACGTTCGGCATCAAAAGTCTGCTCCACCAAAACGAGCAGAGGCTTGTGCTTTGGCCGTTCGTCAAATGACTTGGGGCAAGTCCCGCATGTCTCACAGCGGGCAGAGCCAACCATCAAGAATTATCTAGAATTAGCGGAACCTAATATCGCGCCGACTCTTGTGCCGAGATGAGCGCGCGCGGAATCAACTTTCTCCATCGATGGATGACGAACAACGTTCCGGAGACGACCAAGGCCGACGTGATCGCCGTTGATGAACTCACGCATAAGCTAATAGCCGACGCCAGGTCCTTGGGGATCAAACGGGAAGAAATAGACGAGGAGGTGGACAGCCTCTATCGCACTATCCTCGATGCCATCGTCCACTATGATCCTGGTGTGGCCGAATGAGCGCTCGCGGCTGCATGTTCATCGACGATTGGATCGCGGGCCATCTGCCGGTTACCACAACCGGCGACCCAATCGCGGCCAGCGACCTTGCGGACCAGATGATGGACGCCGCACGAGATGGTGGAATCAAGCCCGACGAGATATATGAAGAGGTCTGGAGCGTATCCGAAGTGATATTCGAGGCGATACGGAAAAGTAGCGTCGCCCGAGCGACCATTAGATAACGACCTATAGCATCATTCTCCAAGCAGCCGAACATAGTGTGCCTCCGGCTGCCCATAGGTGCCATTTGCAGATGCTTTAAGACCATTGCGGTCTCGGATATCCACTTCGCCCCGTCGGGAATAAATGAGACCCCGCCCTTCCAGCACCTGCAACCCAACCGTGACTCCTGGGCGCCTTGCTCCGAGCATAATTGACAGGAACTCATGAGTGATCGCAAGGCGTTCGCCGTGGACCCGATCATCACACATCAAAAGCCATCGCGCCAAACGTTCTTCAAGGTTCGATCGTGCGTTGCTCAGGGCCGTATAGCTGGTCTGGATGTGGAAATAGTGGACATAGCGCAAGAGGAAGAGGCGCAGCGTCGGGCTGTTCGCAAGAGCCTCCTTGAAGGGCTCAGCTCCGATGCGGTAAGCGCTACCGGGCGATTGTACGTAACATTGATGCGCCGCATAGTCAGCGCCCATCACGAGCGCGCCACCGGTCATTCCCTCAAAGCCGACGAGCCCAACCTCTGTTTCTTTTCCTGACGCTGTGGCCACCACGGAAGCAATGCCGTCCTCCGGGAAATAGACCGTCTCGATATTAGAATCGGCCGTCTCCAGATTCATTCTCAGATTTAGAGCACATCGCTCAAGATGCGGTTGCAAAAGCGCTAGGTCATCGGAGTTGAGCCGACGCAGCAATTCGTTTTTATAGGAATCATTCACTAGATTGGTCATAGCTCAATCCCACTTGGGGCAAGAGCTTTCCAATCTCCCTGCCGTCCGCGCCCGTAAAAACGTGCAGACGATTCAATGAAGATACGCCTTGTGGCGCGCGATTGACACTGAAATGCGATTCGATGCACGGCGTCCCCTCAGCCGGCAAATTACAAAACATGGACGTTCAAAGTTAAAGGGTTGGAATCGTACAGAACTCTGCTTAGTACGAAACCGACAATTCGTGATAGGCGGCCAACGCGAGATCGATCAGGCCGAACCTGCAGAACTGACAATTCCCGCAATGCGGATAGCGACGGCATCAAGTCCGCCGTCGTAAATTCTCGTCAGGACGTGTTCCGCAGCTTGAGCCCTTTGGGCAGTGCACCCGAGAAGGTCGCCACCGCCCAACCTTGCCGGCCTATTGGCGACGCAATCCCAAACTCCCCACGATCCGTCGCGTTCAATATGACAGTAGAATCGGTGCTGGTGATTTTCCATGCAACTTAAACCCCCAACGTGCCGTTTGGGGTCCGCTCTATCCTGGAAGGTGGTTAATGGGCGTGCCGCGTTTGCCGTCACTTGCGGCATCCGAATGCCGCTTCCCTGCAGGATTTCCCGAGGAATCATAGCCGGCCCGTGTTGCATTCTCCGGCCGGCGCGGTGCTATATGCTGAGAATTCAGGGGCACAGACCATGATCCACACCCGCGCCGTAGTCTGCGCCCTAGCGCTCACGACCTTTGCCGCGGGTGCGTATGCCGATCAGCCCATGACAGGCAAGATGGCGAAATACATAATCGCTGGGCGTATCCTCAGCAACCGAGTTTGCGACAATGACCGTTTCTATCTGGATGAAGCTCGGCGGCTTCAATCCCTCGCGTTCGATCAGGTCGGCAAGAAACTAGGTTCATTTGAGCAAGGGCAGGAAACCGGGTTAGGCATGCCTGAGAGCGCCTGTGAGCAGCTTTACATCGATGCCGGAAACTGGAGCATGCTTCGCCCGGGACGGCCCTCAGAAGCCGTTGCGGAACAAATCAAATTGCTCGCCGCGATCGATAACAATAACTGCAATTGGGACAATGCGACTAAGGCTGACTTCGATCCACCGAAATACCCTGCGATGGTTCAGGCATCCAAAACATGGTTGGCTGAAAAGGAAATTCATAGCGTCGGTTACGACCGGCTGATCGAACTGCAATCCCTCTATGGATTTGAAACGACTATGGCCTACGTGGACGCCGGCAATTCTTAGGGCGTGTCCGACAAGATGACAGAGATTTGCCCAATCATCGAGGAGTTCGCCAAGTCACTTCTTGGGCGATAATTGGCGCAGGTTTGAGTCATCAGTAGATCAACGTCAGCCGCAGTCCGTTGTCGTCCAGCACGTTCGTTGTCGCGGGTGGCCACTGTCACGCGACACGCTGAAACGACTGAGGGCAGTTGTACGCGACGGACGAGGGCGTTATTGGCGCTTTTGTGCGACTACCTGGATTTGTGCGGTTAGGCAGAGCCCTCGGTCTCGCTTTCCTCATCGAACAGACGCGGCACCGGGAGATAAGCGTTGGCAATGGGCCAATCGCCAATGATGGTCTTGATCAGATCCGATTTCGCCTAGCTGAAATCGATGACGGGCTTTTCGGGAGAGGCCATTTTGCATCACTCGCAACACGGCTAACCAATCGATGCCATCCGCTTGGGACGACAATCTCTCAATGATGATCGAGGGGGAAGCTGGTTGATGTCAGCCCTGGTTGACCAAGGCGGTGATGCGAATGCCCGATTTTCGCGGTTGTTCCGGCCATGCAATGATAGCACAGCGTGACGACCTCTGAACACCCTTTACCGCAGGATTAGCCCGCCGGTTCTATTGATCTGCCTCATACCAACATTGCGCAAAGCGACAATTCAAAATAGGTTCGCACTGCCAATTCAGGAGTGAACAATTGACCGATGAAATTGAACGAAACACAGATCTGATTGAGCTGACGGTCGATATTGTCGCCGCGTTTGTACAAAATAACGCCGTGCCAGTGGCTGGGCTGCCGGATCTTATTTCTTCGGTCAACGCCGCGCTTTCGAAATTGGGCCCGACAGCGGTCGCGGAGCTACCGCCGCTGACGCCGGCCGTGAACCCGAAGAAGTCGATCTTTCCGGATTACATCGTAAGTTTGGAAGACGGTCGCAAATTCAAGTCAATGAAGCGCCATCTGGGTTTGCTTGGGATGACGCCCGAACAGTACCGCACGAAATGGGGTTTGCCTCGCGACTACCCCATGGTGGCGCCAAGCTATGCCGCACAGCGATCGGAGTTGGCAAAGTCGATAGGGCTAGGGCTAAAGCCTGCCACGAAGGATCCCGCCAAGAAAGCGCCGGCCAAGAAGCCAGCCCCAAAGGGTATCAAGGCTAAAGGCGCAAAGCGCAATCTCACAAGGAACGCGTAAAGCGAAGCTGGGGCTTCGTATCTCCGTCATGCAACGCCTAGGGGTGTCACCTTACCCACAGGCTGGGCACGGCGAGCAACGCAGTCGCCGGAGAACCGTCTAACCACTACTTACATTAGGGATATCTTGCAGATCAGCCTTATCTGGGGTATCTAATGGCGGGGGGGGTGTTATATGTACTGGATAATGTTGTTTGCCGGGGTGGGTTGCATTATGGCCTTGTTTGGCCTCTTGGTTCTCAGTGGCCTGGTGGGGGACCCGGGTGCTCACAGGTTCAAGTCCCACAAGGACAAGCCGAACTAGTCAGCTTCCGCGCTACTTGCCTTTAACGACCGACAAGATTGTTGGATCGACATCGAATATCTTACGGGCTCGCGCTGAGAAGAAACCTACCTGAAGCGCATTGCAAAACGCCGCGGCCGACGCGAGTAAAAGCGGGCCCTCCATCAGAACGCCAGCCGTACACAATACGACGGTTGCGAGGCCGGTACCCAAGGTAATGCGAAAAGCAAACTTTTCGTCGCCTAACACCATCAACAAAACTCCTGACGATCCGCCGAGAACATGGCAAACTTGGCCGCAGCCTAAGATCAGCGCTATCCACAAAGAACTTTCGTAGTGTGGGTTCCAAATCTGCACAGCGGCATAGCCGAGAGTCACCAACCCGAAATACATTAAGCAAGTCAGGAGCGTCGAAACACCAACCAATGTTCTGAGAGATCGCTGAAGTCCCACTCGGTCGCCCAGCGTCCAATGCTGTACCGCAGAAGGGGCAAAGGCGGAATTTGCGATGCTGAGCGGCATGATCAGTACCGTCGAAATCCTCAAAGCGACACCATATTGCGCAACTTCTGAGAAGCTAGTGAAGAGCGTCAGCAGAACCATGTCGACCTGAGATAGACCGAACAACATCAAGGTTGTCGCGAGATTCGGCAGAGTACGAAGGATAATCGCTCGTAGGTTTGTCTCTACGTTTGCTGGCTCAGTCCAGCGGCGCGACATCATAAAAATGCTAAAAGCGCCAAAACCCGCTGCCATCGCGAAGCCGACCAAACTACACAATAGGACCTGATGAAGGGTGACGCTGCTGTGTGTCACGAGGGCAAACGCGAGGAAGAGGGCCACAATGGCACTAGGGAAGGCCATGAGGAAAGCCGAACTCCGAATCGAGTGAACCGCTCGAAGCAGTTCGACTTGGACAGACCCCAAAGCTGCGCAGGGAATGGCTACGGCGACTATCGGCAAAATTTCTCCCCATTCGTTGCCTCCGCTGCTTCCGATCCAATGTTCTGCAAGCCAGAATGCCAATGCTGTGATGAGGCCGAAAGAGACAACTAGTCCCTGGATCCTAGCTATAAGATCCCGCGCTCGTCCAAAGTCTCCTTTCGCGGTCGCGGCCGAGACAAGCGCCGGCACAGTAAATGTGAGGCCCAATTGAACCAGGATTGCAAATCCTGAGGTGAGTATCTGAGCAATGAAATAGATGCCGACTTTGTCTGGAGGCAAGGCAAGAGGAAGTAGCAAGGAGCTCGCAAGACCTGCAGCCAATATGCCAACGCGGCCGGCGGCAGCGGCGCCACTAGCTCGCCATATCGAGGGCGCGGAAGCGACCGGAAGATCAATGGAGATGGGGTCGCTCATTGGGAGGCGCTCGGCTAGCCCGGGGACAAAGGGACGAACAGTTGGGAGTAATTGTGGCGTCTGCATGATTGGGCGCCCAATTGCAGTGAATTGGAACCGGGGTTAGTCCAGAAAATGGCGCGCCCACCCTGTCTGGATAAAGTGACCCTTCAGTTCGTCGTAGTTCGAGATGATCTCAGATTGAGCGCCGGTTCTCTGCCTTTTGAAACGGCTTTCGAGAGGTGCATCGCGCAAATTCAGAAATTCGAGGCAGCGCAATACGCCAGAGCCGTCGACCAACTGTTCATATGTTACATGCAAATTGGGAAATTCACTCGCTATCCGGTGCAAAGCGGAGTTGTCGCTTGTCCATTTCTCAAAAGCGGTCAATACATCATTTGGATCTGCATAAAAGTCATTTATTTTTGTCGGCCCGTAGTCCGATCTCCATGAATTATTTAAAGCCGCAAGTCTGTACGAAATATATTGATCCAACAGGTTGTCGCGTGACAAGCGGACAATCTTGTATCCGAATCTCTTGAATGCTTCTACCGCGTCAGTATGCTCCAGCAGAGACAGGTAGGGCATTTTGAAACCGGTGACCCTGCTACCCTTTTTGTGGAGCATCTTCTCAAGATAGCTAGCCACGTCCTTCTGACGGGAGTTTCTGAAAGATATTGTGCGCCGCCTGACCAAGTCGGCGATTAAGCGCGCCGTCGGTGAGAATAGCTCGCCTTCGCACGTTGCATCTGGGTGAGAGTCAAGCAAAGCCTGGAGATAGCTGGACCCCTGTCTCCCCACAAACAAAATCGCGAAAAATGTATGATCAGTCATTGGCAGATAATTGCTACACCGTTCAAAGGCCCATTCATCCTAGACGTCTAGCACCATCCCGAGTATTTGACAGGGCGTAGGATGATTGGATGGATATTTTGCACATCAAATCAGAAACCCAGTGCCTCTATGGGCAACGGCCGAAGCTATTAGCGAGGAACTCGCCGATAAGGCCGCGTGGCTGCACGTCTTACGCGCTGCTTAGACCCATTAACCGCCTGTATTCCGACTCCTTGGCGCGATTGCAAAAGCACGCGGACAGTTCGACATGACGGATAAGACGGGAGAGATGACGCGCAGTTTGGCTTCAGAGGGGGATGCGAGTGATGTCCCGAAAATCGTTCAACAGGAATCCGTGCTCGTCTTCGAATCTTTTGAAGAAACAGCGGCCTTTAAGCTAGGCTGCGCGCTTCGTTCCATCGCAGTGCGCGAACAGGTCGGGATCGTTATCGACATTCGGCTCTGGGATCGTCAATTATTCTACGCCGCGCTTCCGACATCAACGGCGTCGAATGGTGAATGGGCACGGCGCAAGCTTAACGTAGTCAAGCTCTTTCACAAGAGCAGCTATCTCTTAGCCCTACAGCAGCAACGTGAGGATCGCACTTTCCCTCCCGGATACGGTCTGAATCCACAGGATTTCGTTCTAGCCGGCGGGGCTTTTCCAATCCGGGTCAAAGGGGTGGGCGTGATTGGAGCGATTGCGGTGTCCGGCCTCAGTCAACGCAGTGACCATAACCTCGCAGTAGCAGGTCTATGCGAGCACCTTGGAAAGGATGCCAACCTTTTGTCCCTCGGTCCCGAGACATGGAACTAGTCTCTGTTGGCTGCATTCCGTCGTTCCCGCATACGCACCGATACGGGGGCAAACGCGCACCGGGCTATCAGAAGAGCGTGGCTTACGGCTTTGCGAGATAGCAGTGTCCGCGGGTGCCTGGCTGCTGCCAATAATCGTTGAACGGCAACAGCTACTCGTCCCGAACGCCCATGGATCGCAGCCGACAGTAAATTAGCGTTTGCCCTAGTCTCACGCTCCCATTTGCGGAGTTCATCGGGAAGATCCTTCCGTCGGAAGAACGTCTCAATCATGCGCTGCGGTTCTTCTCCACGTTCAAATGGCACAGCTCGGTAGGTGGTCGACGCGCTATGCATACGGAATTCCGCGAGAACCTCTGGCACATGGTAAAAATTACCTTCCAATGCCAAGCGCAGGAAAAAGTCGAGGTCAGGAATCTGCCGAAGGTCCTCTCGCCAGTAACCAGCTCGTTCATAAGCCTCACGTCGAAAAAAGGCCCCAGGGCCCGGCAGGCAGTGCAGGTGTGCGTAGAGAGCACGACGCGAAAATTCCGGCGGCTGTAAGGTCGACCTGAGAGTTGAATGCTCGTCGATAATGTCGAAGTCGGGGTAAACCAAAACTACATCAGTGCGAGCCGACAATTCCTCCACGCAGCGCCGAACAGCTGTTGGGCGCAGACGATCGTCTGCGCTTAGATAGCCGAGGATGTCCCCCGTGCTCATTGCCCATCCTGTGGTCATGGCCGCACTCTGGCCAGCGTTCACTTGACGGTGCAATTTAATTTCAGGACCATAATTCGAGACGAGATCGCTTGTGCCGTCAGTTGAACCGTCATCTACAACTATGATCTCCAAATTTGGATAGTCTTGGGCCAAGAGGCTTTCGATTGTTTCCGCGATGTAGTCTGTCGCATTATATGCTGGGACCACGAGCGACACTTGGGGACCTCTTATCAACGGTCCTCTCCGGTGCGCTTGATCGTCGTCGACAGGGCCTCGATCGCCGGTTGATTTTGTGGCGTATCTACGACGACGTTTGCGGGAGCCCCCCTTTTTGCGATTATTTCTTCAAAGCGAGAAATCAGCTTGTCTACAATCGAAGGCCAGGCAAAAGTCTCCACTATGTAAGATCTAAGCGCTCGTCCCTTCGACGGTAGATCACCACGTTCGGCCAGCATCGAGTGAAGCCCTCCATACAAGCCCTCAACAGTTGCCGGTACGACGTATCCACCACCCACCGTCTCGACTTCATCAAACCCACATTGGTCAGTGAGAAGAACAGGCGTGCCAACGATACCAGCTTCCAGCGCCACGAGTGACATCGCCTCAGCTCGGGAAGGCACGACCAGGAAAAGCGCGCGTCTATATGCCTCGCTCCGTGCGCTCTCGCCTAGATGCCCCGTGAAGACAACCCGGTCGGCGAGGTGGTGCGCATTAACAAAGGATTCCAACGATAGGCGCATGCCAAAGTCTGGACCTGCTACTACCAACCCGATATCCGGATATTCCTGACTCATCTTCTCAAACGCGCTTATAAGAAGATCGGGGCCTTTCACTTCGGCTAGTCGGCCGACGAAAAGGACATACGGCCCATTTGGTCCAGTCTCCATCGCTTCAGCTGCTAAAGGTTGTTCCTCAACCCCGTTTGGAACCACGATGACATTGTCTTCTGGCGATTTGAACCGCTCCAGTATCTGACGGCGCTCCAGGGGGGTGACCGCAATCAGCGTCGCTGCATTCCGAACCATCCGCTTTCCAAAGGCGATGTGGAAGAGATACGGGATCGGCCTAGGGTGATTGAGACCGACAAACTCCCCCGCAGCGCTGAAAGTATAAGGCTTCCCGAGCCATCGCGCGAGAAACGCTGTCGCGACCGACAGGAAGTTCCAGTACCCGAGAATATGAATGACATCGGCGTTTCGAACGCTGCGCATTAGCCTAAACGGATTGATTGTCGGGACCGAGAAGCGGAGACGCATCGCACCCGTAATATAAACTTGCATGTTCCTACCATGCAGTTGCCCGACGAGATCCCCGCCTTGCATAGTGACGATCTCGCAACGATGTCCTCTTTGCGTCAGATGGCTAGCAAGCCGCCTTGTTCGCTCTGCTGTGCCTCCTCCTTTTTGGGAATCGAGTGAAACTGTAGTCAGGAGGATATTCATGCGCCCGACATCCGAGTCACCCTCGCAAGATCACTGGCGTAATTGTCCAGCCTGCTGGTGAACGCCTCGGAGACTAGCCCTAATTCCGTGGCCCTGATTGCAGAGAAGCGCCGGTCAATAGCGTGCGCCGGAAGCCCCCTCAGACGTAACAAGAATCTAAGGAAGAATCTTGGTGAGGTTGGTCCAAATTTCGGGAATTCTCGGCCGAATGCCAGGGCGAAGCGATCCTGGACAAACGCGAAATTGTTATTCGGATCGGAATCATCGGTAACTACGACGATCTGTGAGCCATGGATTTTCCGGTCGAACGCCAATTTGACAAATGCCTGTGCAACAGTCTCCACACTCACCAGGTGCATTCGTCTTTCACCGTAAAGAGCACGGCGGAGCGCAATCTTCCATGATGGGGCTTGTTTCATCTCCTCCGCCAAAGTGACGAGATTGCGTCCGCCGCATCCGAAAATAGCTCCCAGCCGCAACACAATCGTCTCGGCGAACGAGCCTGTCAGAATTGCCTCACCTATAAGATGCTCTTGCTCATAAGGCGACAACGCGCATGGCAATGTGGCTTCGTCGATTTGCCGGTCGCGTACCCCTGCGTAAACGTCAATGCTGCTAGCATGAATACAACGGGAAATACCGGCGTCGCGAAATGTCGACTGCAAGCTCCGCAATACGGTAGGGTACCAACCGGTGCCGTCGGGGCGTAATAAGTTGATCATCACGTCGTAACCGCTCAAGGCGGCCAACATCTCGGCAGAATCTTCCAAATCGGCCTTTTTGACATTCACGCCGGCTTGATTGAGCCATTCTGGTTCCGAACGATGCACAATGAACCGGCTGGGTGGGAAGGCCGGATTGGCCAACAGCCGCGCTAGGGCCTCACCAACGAACCCGGTTCCCCCGAGCACTACCACGCGCGGACCGGTGTCACATTGCTTGTAGGTCATTCGGGCTGACTTCGAAAAAGGGCAGCGAATCGAGCCAATTTATGAGACGAGGCACAAGCCAATTCGCAATTCGCAGGGCTATATCATGGGGATTGCTTCTCATACAACGAATTGCGTCGCCGGCTGCGTGTATTATGGGGAAGAATCGCGATTCGTGGCGCAGAGGGTTTTGGTCATGCTTGCCGCATGTCGGTTTGTGGTCTCCGCGAGCATTGAAGTAAAGGGTTGATATGAGCCAATCTCAAAAGCTTCAGCCATCTCGAGCAAATGTGCCCGGAAACGCGATTCTCTTGGGAGTTGCGCTGCTTGTTGCCTCAATGGGCTTCGTCCTTCTAGCCACCTATCCCGGCCAGTCGAAACTGATTCTCCTCTGGTTCTATGCATCGGGCTGCGCTGCCGTCTTCATCCCGCTCTGGCGTCCGTCCTCCTTTTTCGTGTTTCTGCTGTCGTCATTCCTTTTTGTAGGATTCATTGCAAAAGCGGTCGCTAATTTCGTATTTGGCATCGCGCTCATCGAGCCTACCAGCACATTCACGACTGAGTGGGATCAGGCACTTGCTTTCGCAGCTAGTGGCTTTTCAGGGGTGTGCGCGGCTGGATTGGCCGCATCGTTTTATCCCGCGTTCAAGGAAATTCGGAAGGCGGTAGCGCCTCCTTTCGTGTCGAAATTTGTCGTCCTCGCGTTTGCAAGTTTGATTGCCGTTTCTATCGGGCTGTATTGGGCCAATTACTCATTTCACATTATACGGATTGGTTTCCCCTTGGGCATTAACATCAACCCCCGCCTGTATGCGGTCGCGGCCTTCGTGATCGCATGGGGGGCTCTTTTGGGAGGCCTAACCTTGGCCCTGTGGCTGGTCGAACTACGCGACTGGTCGTATTCAGTGTTGATCTACGTAGCAGTGTTTCTTGGGCTGCTCGCATCGCTCTCGATGGGAAGCCGCATCCAGTTGCTTCTCTATGTTCTCGCCGCATTCGCGGTCGTTGTCTTACGACGTCGCGATGTGAGGAGTTGGGTTGCGATCGCAGTTGCCATGGGTCTCAGCGGATTTGTTTTTGCAGGCTCGCTTGCAGTAGTTAGCCTTGAACGCACTTTCGATTTCTCGATCAGCACCGCACAGACACAAGGCGTTCCACAGCAGCCGTCAGGCGTTGTTCCACAGCAGCCGACAGGCATCGGAAAAACTCTGGCACCGTCGCCCGACTCCTCGGCGCCTCCGGCTGCGACGATAATAGACAAGGTTGAGGCAGTCAGAGGTGATCGTTTCGCCCTAGCCGGTCTCTACCGTCAACTGCGCAATCTCGCGGTCATGCGCTGGGTTGGACTTGAAGGGACGATGACGGCCGCGGCAAATCTTGACCATCTTGGAGGCGATTTGTTCTTGCATGTGATCAAAGAAGACCCAGCCGCTGGCGCCCAAGCGATCTACCAAAAAATGTCCGGTGACCGGTACGGAAAGGTCCAATATTATACGTTCCTCACGTTGCCAGGCCCCATTGGGGTGGCCAGCCTTTCAGGGTCGATAATCGTCGTCTCGGTATTCATGTTCTTTCTGACAATAGCTGGCCATTCGATCGAATGGTTGGCTGCCTGGGTCACACAAAATGTCGCCTCTGCGGCGGTGACAGGTGTCTCGTTAGCCTACTTACTCGTCCAAATGGGGTTCCCGTGGACTTTGTTCATTTACGCGATCGAATTGGTCCTGTCGGTGCTTTTCGTCGGCGCCGTTTGGTACATGGTTGATTGGCTGGCTACGGGTAGGCGGGCGGTTACCGCGAAAGTGTGAGGATCTGCCGTATCAGATTTAGTTGGGCTGAGTTCCTGCCTTGCACTAGACGATGGCGAGTCGGAATGCGGCGGACGGCTTTTCGCTCAGAGCTGCGGGGAGACGAAGGCACGATTGCGGTCAGACGGCGCCAGGTTCGTGTTTCCTCCAGACCCGCCTGTTGATGAAGTCCGTGTAACTTAGAACGATCCGCAGCACCTTTTCGGATACATTGTCGGAGCTATAGTCAGTCGGCAAACGCAAGGTCCGCATCGCGCCTCGTGACTGAGTCTCCAATATCTTAAGCCCGTCAAAAACGCGCTCTATGTCCAGGCCGACCATCATCACTGAGGTCTCTTCGAAGCCTTCGGGGCGCTCATGTACCTCGCGCAGATTGAGGGCGGGAAAGTTCAGGATCGCGCTTTCCTCAGTTATCGTGCCGCTATCCGAAAGCACGGCTCGAGCCGAACACTGGAGCCTAATATAGTCGA
This sequence comes from Mesorhizobium sp. M7A.F.Ca.CA.002.05.1.1, assembly GCF_003998335.1. Lineage (NCBI taxonomy): Bacteria > Pseudomonadati > Pseudomonadota > Alphaproteobacteria > Hyphomicrobiales > Phyllobacteriaceae > Mesorhizobium > Mesorhizobium sp. M7A.F.Ca.CA.002.05.1.1. The sequence goes on from NZ_RZQI01000040.1 coordinate 14,251, forward strand.
AGAACCCAAACGGTTTTTCAAACCTGACATTTTCATGGCAGCTGGCACCAAGCGCGTCCAAACGTTTTCTCGTGCGAGGATGAGTCGAAACGATGACTGGCTCCTGATATCGCTCGGCAATCCCATTGAGGACATTAAGCAGCTTCCTTAGCCGCTCGGGCGAATCCACATTTTCCTCGCGATGAGCACTGACTACGAAGAAACGTTCTGCCGTCAAGCCGAGATTGCTGACCGCCGCCGAGGCTTCGATTCCGCTTCTGTAGTGCTCGAGCACCTCCCGCATCGGACTGCCGGTAACAATTACCTGGTCGGGTGGGAGGCCTTCTCGCAGTAGGTAGTCACGAGCAATCTGGCTATAGGTCAGATTGACATCCGCTGTATGGTCCACAATTCGGCGGTTAATCTCCTCTGGAACACGAAAATCGAAGCAACGATTTCCGGCCTCCATGTGGAAGATGGGCACCTTCCGCCGTTTGGCCGCAATCGCCGCCAAACAGCTATTCGTGTCACCCAAAATCAGCAGTGCGTCGGGGCGATGACTCTCGATCGCCTGATCAGCCGCGATGATGACTTTCCCAATTGTCTCCGCAGCAGAAGCACCTGCAGCTTCGAGGAAGACGTTGGGCGGCCGAATGCCCAACTGCGAAAAGAAGACCTCATTCAGCTCATAATCGTAGTTCTGGCCACTATGAACGAGCACGTGATCGAAATTGGCATCGAACTTTGCAATGACCCTGGACAGCCGAATAATCTCTGGCCGAGTCCCAACAATGGTCATGACCTTAAGCACGGAGCGCCCCTTTAAGGATGTCCAACTGCGATAGCAGTGCCTTGACCTGACCGACATCGAGGCGAACGGTGTTGTGAGATGTGTAATCCTCCAGCTCTGAAACCATTCGCTCGCCTTCAACGAAATATTTGTCGTAGTTCAGATCCCGAGAATCGGCCG
>NZ_RZQI01000411.1:0-5135 GCF_003998335.1 Mesorhizobium sp. M7A.F.Ca.CA.002.05.1.1
CTCCAGGGCACCGGCCGGGAAACTGCCGGCTCCCTTTGCGCGCCTTGGCGGGTCCAGCCTGGTGGCCGCTTCGTAGCCTCTCAAAACAATAACTTTACAAATATCTTTATTTATGTGAAGTCATGACGATTGAAGGATCGATCATGACAGCCACTCGTTTCGCCACGCGCCTGAATTCCTTTGCCTCGCGACCGCACGCCGAGTGGCCCGATCTTACCGGCAAGCCGTCGCTGCTGCAGATGGCGGCGCGCGCCGCCAAGGTCGAGGGGCTTACCGATCTGGATCTCAACTTTCCTGACCATGTCAGGGAAAAGCCCACGGAAATTGCTCTGAAACTGGGCGATCTTGGGCTCTCCATCAATGGCTTTGCCATGCGCTACTACTCCAACCCCGCCTTCAAGCTCGGCGCTTTCACCAATCCGGATCCGGCGGTGCGTCGCGAGGCCATCGACCTGACCAAGGCCGGCATCGATGCCGTGCGTGAGGCCGGCGCCAGCCTGATGACGCTGTGGCTCGGCCAGGATGGCTTCGACTACGCCTTCCAGGCCGACTATTCGACGCTTTGGCAACACGAAATTGATGGGATTCGTGAAGTTGCGGCACATGATCCCGACTGTCAGATCAGCCTTGAATACAAACCGAACGAACCACGCTCCTACAGCCTGATGCCGGATGCGGCGACGACCTTGCTGGCGATCCGCGATGTCGGCCTGCCTAATCTCGGCGTCACGCTCGATTTCGCTCATGTGCTCTACGCCGACGAACAACCGGCCTTTGCCGCGGCCCTGGTGGCGCGTCACAGCAAGCTGCTCGGCGTGCACCTGAACGACGGCTACGCCAAGCGCGACGACGGCCTGATGGTCGGCGCGGTGCACACGCTGCAGACCATCGAGATGCTCAGGCAGATTCGCCGCGACGGTTACGCCGGCGCCATCTATTTCGACACGTTCCCCGATATGACAGGGCTCGATCCGGTGCGCGAGTGCGAAGTCAACATCGCCACCGTCAATCGCATGCTGCGCGTCGTCGACCGGCTGGAGCAGGACAATCGCCTGTCCGCCGCCATGGACAGCCAGGACGCGGTGACGTCGCAGGCCATCATCCAGGAAATCATGCTCGGGCCGGATAGCTGAGGCATCCGCGCCATCGCCGTTTTTCAACCAGGGAGGAATACAATGAAACTTCTGCTTGCCACCGCTACCGCCGCATTGATGGCGCTCTCGATCGGCTCTGCCTTTTCCGCCGACCTCGCGCCGCTCAATTCCGACACGGAAAAGGACCGCATCGACTGGTCGCAGGTCGAGGCCAAGTTCGGCGCGTTCCCCAAGCTGCCCGAAGGCACCAAGGCAGGCGCGGTCTCCAAGACGCTGACCAATGAATACTGGCGCTCGCTGGGCGAGGGCTACACGGCATTCGGCGCCAAGGTCGGCGTTCCCGTCGTCTATCAGGCAGCGCAGAGCGAGGGCGACCAGCTCGGCCAGCTCACCATCGCCGAAGGCCTGGTGACGCAGGGCTACAACGTGCTGCTCGTCTCGCCGCAGACGGATGCCAATCTGCAGCCGATCATGGAGCAGGCCAAGGCCGCCAACGTGCCGGTGGTCAATGTCAATGACGCCGTCATCCCGCAGGCCGAGCATTATGTCGGCAACGTCCAACGCGACAATGGCGTGCGCGTCGCCAAATGGTTCGTCAAGAATCGTCCGAATGGCGGCAAGGTCGCCATCGTCGAAGGCCAGGCTGGCGTCTATGCCGCCGTGCAGCGCACCGATGGCTTCAAGTCGACCATTACCGAGGGAGGCAAGTTCGAGGTTGTCGCCAGCGTTCCCGGCAACTGGGACCGCCAGACCTCCTATGACGCGGCCACCAACATCCTGCAGCAGCATCCCGACCTGATCGGCTTCTATGCCAACAATGATGGCATGGCGCTGGGCATCGTCGAGGCTGTCAAGGCCGCCGGCCTGCAGGACAAGGTTGCGGTCTTCGGCACCGACGGCATTTCCGATGCCTATGCCTCCATACGGGCCGGCGAACTGACCGGCACGGTCGACAGTTTCCCCGTTCTGACCGGCGAAGTGGCGTTGGAAACAGCTCTGCGTCTCGTCGCGGGACAGAAGCTGCCGCGCGTCGTCGCCACGCCCCAGGCGCTGATCACCAAGGACAATGCCGACCGCTATTCCGGCGCCGGCGCGCGCAAGGCGCTGCTCGAGGACGCGGCTGCGGGCCAGTAAGGCCAACCAACAGTGCCGGTCAGGGCAATTCGCTTCTGTCCGGCACCATGGCCCGGAGATAGAACTCGATGTCACCCCGGCTGCAATTCCAGGGCATTTCCAAGCTGTTTCCGGCCGTACGGGCGCTTGACGGCGTTTCGTTCTCGGTCGGGGCCGGTGAAATCCATGGCCTGCTCGGCGAAAACGGCGCCGGCAAGTCGACGCTGCTGCGCGTCCTGTCTGGCGTCTACAGGCCGACCGCGGGAAGCGTCCTCATCGACGGCAAGCCGGTTACACTCGCCAACCCGGTTGCCGCGCGCGCTGCGGGCGTCGCCATGATCCATCAGGAATTGCAGCAGGTGCCGCGCCTCAGCGTCGCCCAGAACATGTTCCTCGGCCATCCGCTGACGCGCGGCGGCATCTTCGTCGCCAGCAGAGAGCAGGAGCGCCGCGCCGCCGAGGCTCTTGCAGCCATCGACCCTTCCATCGATCCAGCCGCCCCGCTCGGCACCCTGAAGGTGGCGCAGCGGCAGATTGTCGAGATTGCCAGGGCATTGCTCGATCGCGCCCGCATCGTCGCCATGGACGAGCCGACATCGAGCCTGACGCCGAGCGAATTCGAACGGCTCGCGCAAGTCATTACAGGTTTGGCGCGCGATGGCGTCGCCGTCGTCTATGTCTCGCACAAGCTGGATGAGGTGTTCGGCATCTGCCGGCGCGCCACCATCATGCGCGATGGCGTCGTCGTCGATTCCGTCGATCTGAAAGACCTGTCGGAGAAAGCGGTCGTGGCGATGATGGTCGGCCGCGAACTGGCGCAGGAACACCATAATTCCCATGCCACGAACAAGGTCATGCTGAGCGCGCGTGGCCTCTCCTCGGCGACGAAGGTGCGCAACGTGTCGTTCGATCTGCATCGCGGCGAGGTGCTGGGGATTGCCGGCCTGGTCGGTTCCGGCCGAACTGAACTTTTGCGGCTCCTGGCCGGCGCCGATCGCGCCACGGCCGGCACCATTGCAATCGACGGCAAGGCGGCGCGCTTCGCCGGCCCGCGCGATGCGATTGCCGCCGGCATCGGCCTGGTGCCGGAGGAGCGCAAGCGCGAAGGCATCGTGCCGCTGCGCTCGATCACCAGCAACATGGCGCTGGCCTCGATGAACGTATTCGCGCCGCGCGGCGTCATCGATCACACCAGGCTGAAACAGGTGGCGGTCGACAGGATGAGCCGCGTCAATCTGCGCCCGTTCCTGCTCGACCGGCCGATCCGCCTGTTCAGCGGCGGCAACCAGCAGAAGGCGATCATCGGCCGCTGGCTGGCCGCGGGAACGCGCATCCTCTTGTTCGACGAACCGACACGCGGCATCGATGTCGGCGCCAAGGCGGAGATCTATCATCTGATCGAGGAACTCGCCGCCGAGGGCCATGCCGTGATCGTCGTCTCCTCCGAACTCCCCGAAGTGATCCGGCTTGCCGACCGCGTGCTGGTCATGCGCGACGGCACGATCGCGGCCGAACTCCACAGAGACGATATCAGCGAACAGGCGATCGCGGCGCACGCCATCCCACAAACGCAAACGCCGGCCGCGCAACAGGCAAGGCAGTAGGTGACGGATATGTCGGATACCACTCTGGTGCGACCACGCGCCGAATTCCTGCGCGGCGTTTCCATGCGCGACGCCGGCACGCTGATCGGCCTTGTCGTGATCCTGGCAGTATTCGGCACGCTGGTGCCCGGCTTCTTCGCCGAGCGCAACCTGATCAACATCCTGCAGCAGTCGAGCATCAATGCCTGTTTGGCGCTGGGCATGACGCTGGTCATCATCTCCGGTGGCATCGACCTGTCGGTCGGGCCGACGGCGGCACTCTCGGCCGTCATCTCGGCCTCTATGATGGTCGCCGGCGTGCCGTTTCCGTTGGCCATCGCCGCCGGCTTCGCCATTGGCCTTGCCTGCGGCCTCGTCAACGGCGTGCTCGTCGCCTATGTCGGGCTGCAGCCCTTCATCGTCACGTTGGGAACGCTCAGCACCTATCGGGCGCTGGCGCTGATCTACACCGGCGGCAATCCGGTGCTCGGCCTTCCGCCAAGCTTTCGCGCCATCTTCAACGGATCGCTGTTTGGACTGCCTCTGGCGGTCATCATCGTCGCCTGCGTGGCTGTCGTCGCCTGGGTCGTTTTGAAGAAGACGCCCTTCGGCGAATATCTGCTTGCCGTCGGCGGCAACGAGGAGGCGGCCTACATCGCCGGCGTGCCGATTGCCCGCACCAAGATCGCCGCCTACATGATCTCGGGCCTGCTGGCGGCGCTTGCCGCGCAGATCCTGGTCGGCCGGCTCGGCGCCGCCGAGCCCATCCTCGGCAATCTCTGGGAACTCGACGCTATCGCGGCTGCCGCCATCGGCGGCGCCTCGCTGATGGGCGGCAAGGGCAGCATCGTCGGCACCATCCTGGGCGCCGTCATCCTCGGCGCCATGCGCAACGGTTTGACGCTGATGAACGTCCAGTCCTTCTATCAGCTTCTGGCAACTGGTCTTATAATCCTCGCCGCGATGCTTATCGATCGCGTGACGAGGGGGCGTGGATGACCTTGAGCGGGCTGGACCTGAAAGCGGTAGGACCGCGCATCCGCATGATGATGCCGCATCTCACCCCGTTGGAGGCGAAGGTGGTGGAAACCGTCTTCGGCCGGCGCGGTTTCGACGAGAGCATTCCGCTGAAACAGATCGCCGAAGAGTCCGGCGTGTCCGAGGCGATGGTGGTCAAAATCGCCAAGAAGCTCGGCTTTTCCGGCTATCGCGACTTCCGCACCGCCGTCTATGAATACAGTCGCCTGCCGACCGCCGAGATGCACCAGGAACTGTCATCCGACGACAGTTCGGCCGAGATCGTGCAAAAAGTGTTTCGCACCTCCATCCAGGCGCTGGAGGAGAC
>NZ_RZQI01000412.1:0-5126 GCF_003998335.1 Mesorhizobium sp. M7A.F.Ca.CA.002.05.1.1
CGATCATCGCCTCGAGCCGATCATGACGTTCCGCAACGGCCTTGCGGCCGAACTCCCGCAAGGTCGCCTTCAGCGCCGGTTCATCCGCCGCCATTTCCAATGCCACCCAGAGCGGGCTGAAGGCGGCGGTGAACCCGGTGTTCACGAAGGCCATCAGCTGGTGCATGCGGTCGGCTTGCGGCGTGCGCGGTTCGAAGCTGATGCGGCGCTGTGTGTCGCGGGCTTCGAGCCACGAGGCGATGGCCATTGTCTCGGTGAGCACCCGGCCTTCGTCGGTGATCAGCACCGGCGTTTCCTGACGGTCGTTGATGCTGGCATAGGCATCGTTTTTCATCTCGGTGAGCATGTCGACGCGGCACAGGCGATAGGGTTGCCCGACGCGTTCAAAGGCAGCGACAAGCCCCATCGAGCTTCCCGCCGGGAAGCCGTAAAGGAGGATAGGTTCCATTTGTTTTCTTCCGTGATTGAGAGGATCACGCCGCGCAGCGAAACTTGACCCTAAACGCTTGTCGTCCCATGTAAATTACGCACAATTCTGTAACCAGGATCCGCCCATGAAAGACGTCGTCTCACGCTGCCCGATCGAAGAGACCATGCGCGTGCTCAGCGGTCGCTGGCCCACACTGCTGCTCTATTATCTGAAGGACGGGACCAAGCGGTTCAGCGACCTGAGACGTGACAACCCGACCGTGTCACATCGCATCCTGACCCTGGAACTGCGCAAGCTGGAGGACGCCGGTATCGTGCGGCGAACGGTGCGTCCGGGTTATCCGTTGCGGGTCGACTATGACCTCACGGCGCCTGGCCGCAAACTTGTACCGCTCATCGACGCGCTGGGCGCCTGGTGGGTGCATACGGAAGACGATCGCCAGACTTCATCGACACTGGAGACTTACGCCGGCATGGCGGCAGGTTAATTCTGATCGATTGAGGCAGGATGATCGCCGGCCAGTCGTCCAAACATCCTGAAGTCGTGGTAGGCGCCCTTGAACCGGGCTTTCTGCCGTAGCGTCCCCTCGTAGCGGAAGCCGGCTTTCTCCAGCACACGGTCCGATCCGGTATTGCCCGGCAGCGTCCACGCCTCGATGCGATTGAGCAGGAAAAACCGATGGCCGCAAAGAGCGACGGCAGCAGCCGCTTCGGTCATCAGACCTCTGCCCCAGAAGTCCGGATGCAACTCGTAGCCGATCTCGCCGCACTTCGATTTAGGGACGAACCAATTGTAGCGAATCGCACCGGCCATGGTCTTCGAAGCGCGATCCTCGATGATCCAGGCGCAGCCTTTGCCAGTAGGAAAGACCTTGCACATCCATCTCATTGCCCGATCCGCCACCGCCTTGGACGGCGCATCCCGCCAGTTCGAGAACCGGGTGACCTCGGGGATCGACAGGATATTCCGGAAGGCATCGGCATCTTCGAGGGCCGGAGCGCGCAGCAGCAGACGGGCTGTAGAGAGCGTCGGGAAGGTGCGGGCAGTTTTTGGCATCGGATTCTCACCTCACTCGGGACACCTGGACTATTGCCCGAAAGGGGGCGCTTCAACACTTCAACATTACGCGATGCATTTTTTTGCGAAAAACCAAACGTATGGGTTCTCGCGCAATTTTCACCGCTTGCCCGTCAAAAGCCATGATCGCGACTATTCAGACAGGAATGGCCATTGATCATTCCCATTCCATCGAACCGCGCCCGATGCCGAGCAGGCGCATGGTGCTGACCGGCCTCGCAGCCTTGGCGGGCCTCGCCGCCTGCAGCACCGTTTCACTGCCGTCAGGCGAAGGCGCCGGGGTCTCCTCCTCCGCCACGAGCACGCTGGCCAGCATCCGCGTCTCGGCCGGGCTTGCGCCGCTGGTCCCCGACCGGCAGCTCGAACAGGCCGCCCTGCAGCAGGCTGGCTACATGGCGCAGCGCCGCCGCATGAGCCACACCACCGGCTGGGGCAAGGATTTCGCCTCGCGCGTCAGGGACAGTCGAATTTCCGGTGCCGCGGCGGAGAACATCGCCGAGGGTCGTTTCGACCTCGAGAAACTGTTCGACATCTGGGTGCATTCACCAGGCCATCGCCGCAACATGCTCGACCCGCGCTTCACCCGCTTCGGCCTTGCCTATGTGCGCGATGGCAGCGACAGCAAGCTCCGTTACTGGAGCCTGGTGCTCGGGAAATAGAGCTAATCCATATGCGCTGCCGGCGCGCCGCCGGCAGGCGCCTGCTTGGGCTTGCGCAGCAGGAAAACAAACGGGATGGCAAGCAGCGTCATGACCATGAGTATTTTGAAGTCATTGACGTAGGAAATCATCATCGCCTGGAGATTGACCATGCGATCGACCTGCGAAAGCGCCGTCGGATCGCCGCTCGCGGCTGCCGGAGAGACCGCCCAAAGATTTGGGTTGAACGGGTTGATGAAGGCCGAAAGCTCGGCGTGGTTGACCTGCGTGTTGCGCACCATCAGAACCGTCACGACCGACACGCCGATGGACGAGCCAAGATTGCGCACCAGGCTGAACAGGGCCGTGGCATCGGTGCGGAAGCGCACGTCAAGCGTGGCGAAGGCGACGGTCGACAGCGGCACGAACACCATTCCCATGCCCAGCCCCTGGATGACGCCGGAGCTGATGATCAGCCAGTTGTCCATCTGCGGCGTGAAGCTGGACATGGTGTAGAGCGACTGCGCGGTCAGGAGGAAACCGATAACGACCAGGATCCGGGCGTCGATCTTGCTCATCAGCCGGCCGACGACCAGCATCGAAATCATGGTGCCGACACCGCGAGGCCCTATGACGACGCCGATGGTGACGGTCGGATAGCCGAAGATGGTCGACAGCATTGGCGGCAGCAGCGACATGCTCGCCAGGATGAGCACACCCATGACGAAGATGAACGCCAGCCCGGTCACGAAATTGCGGTCAAGGAAGATCTTGGGATCGATGAAAGGGTGTTCCGCAGTCATGGTGTGAATGATGAACACCCAGAAGCCGGTGAGCGAAAGACCAAGTTCGATCCAGATCTCGACCGAGGAAAACCAGTCGACCTCGCCGCCGCGGTCGAGCAGCAGCTGAAGCGCGCCGACGCCGAGCGATATCATGGCGAAGCCGAAGAAATCGAAGCCGCGCACCCGCCGGGCAACGGCCGGCAAGTAGGCGGCCATGCCGAGAAAGGCGACGATGCCGACCGGCAGGTTGATGAAGAACACCCAGCGCCAGTTGAAATTCTCGGTCAGCCAGCCACCCAGCGTCGGGCCCAGAATCGGCCCCAGCATGATGCCGGCGCCCCAAATGGCCATCGCCTGGCCATGGCGTTCCCTGGGATTGATGTCGAGCAGGAAGGTTTGCGACAGAGGCACGATCGCCGCTCCGAACACGCCTTGCATCAGCCGGAAGAACACTATGCTCTCCAGGCTCCAGGCGATGCCGCACAGCATCGAGAATATGGTGAAACCGACCACCGCCGTCAGGAACAGTTCCTTGCGGCCGAAGCGGTCGGCCAGCCAGCCGGTGACCGGCGTCATGATGGCGGCGGCAACGATGTAGGAGGTCAGCACCCAGTTGATGTTGTCAGGCGAGGCGCCGAGGTCGCCGGTCATGGTCGGCAGCGCCACGTTGGCGATCGTCGTGTCGAGCGCCTGCATGACCGTCGCCAGCATGAGCGCGACCGTGATCAGGCCGCGATGCGGCACTTCTTTGAAAGGTTCGGGCGTGCTCATGGCGTGGAACTTCCAGCAGGTAACAAAAACGTGTACAAGGGGTTTCCGGGCGGCAACGCCTTCCGTTGAGAGACCCTCGTCGCGGTGGGACGCGATCGTCGATGTGGGGGTTACATCGACTGAAAGTCTCTGATGAGCGGATGCCTGCCGCCCGGAAACATGAGGACCGACGGGTCCGCGTCGGAGATTTCAGATTTCGGCCAGGCCGCGACGCGGCAGCGCCAAAACGCTGATCCTTCCAGCTCCTCCCATCAGACCAATCCTGCTATTCACCTCCGCCGCTGGTCCTGCGGCAATCTGTTGACGTTACTGCGCGGCCTCGCCAGCCGTGGCGTGACCAAAGATCGAGGGCAGGCCACGCGCCACGCCGGTGTCGACGGTAACGGTGGCGCTCATGCCGGTGCGCAACGCCATCTTGGCGTCCGCATCGATCAGTTCGAGACGAACCGGGATACGCTGTGTGACCTTGACCCAGTTGCCGGTGGCATTTTGGGCCGGCAGCAGCGAGAACTCGGCTCCCGTGCCGGCGCCGATCGCCTTGACCGTCGCCTCGAAGGTGCGCCCTGGATAGGTGTCGACCACGATCTCGGCCTTCTGGCCGGGCTTCATGTGGGTGAGCTGCGTTTCCTTGAAATTGGCATCGATCCAGGTGTCACCGGTCTCGACCAGCGAAAACAGCGGCGTGCCGGAACCGACATACTGACCGACCTTGAACGACGAGGCCTGGCTGACGATGCCGTCCGCCGGCGCCTTGACCGTTGTCTGGGCCAGGTCGTAGGCCGCCTTGTCGCGCGCGGCGAGCGCGGCCATCACGGTCGGGTGCTTGTCGGTCTCGATGTCGGGATTGCCGCCAAGGCCTGCCTTGGCGCTGATGATGCCTTGCTCGGCAACCGCCAGCTGCTGCTTGGCCTTGTCGAGATCGTTCTTGGCTTCGTCGAGCGACGATTTGGCGTTGATGCCCTTCTGGGCGAGATCGGCGGCGCGGTCGAACTGCGACTGGGCGAAGGCGACCTGGCTGGCATCGGACTTCTGCTGAGCCATCGACTGGCCATAGGCCGCGCGCAACTGCTCGACATTGAGACGCGCGCCCGCAACCGCGGCGTCGGCCTGCGCCAGCGCGATCCGGTAGGGCTCGGGGTCGATGGCAAACAGCTCGTCACCCTGCTTGACCAGCTGGTTATCGAAGATGTCGACCTTAACGATGCGGCCGGCCGTGTCGGAAGCGATCGACACCTTGGCCTGCTGCAGATTGGCGTTCTCGGTCTCCTGATAGCGGCCGCCGGTGACCCAGACATAGCCGCCGCCGACAGCCAATGCCGCAGGCAGCGCGACCATCAGCAGGAAGCGGCCCAGCCGGCGCTTTTTCTTCACGGGCACTGGGGCCGGCTGCACCGGGGGAGCAACCGCCGGCGGGGCCGCGGCCCG
>NZ_RZQI01000413.1:0-5124 GCF_003998335.1 Mesorhizobium sp. M7A.F.Ca.CA.002.05.1.1
GCTCTATGCCGATCTCGGCCATTTCGGCCGCAAGCCGATCGTGCTGGCCTGGCTGGCGATCGTGTTTCCCTGCCTGCTGCTCAATTATGCCGGGCAGGGTGCCTTCGTGCTGGCCAAGAATGGCGTCGTCGGCCATCCGTTCTTCGAGATGAACGAAGGCTGGACGCTGATCCCGATGGTCGTGCTGGCGACCGCCGCCACGGTCATCGCCAGCCAGGCGGTGATATCAGGCGCGTTCTCGCTGACCAGGCAGGCGGTGCAGCTCAACATGCTGCCGCGGCTCGAAATCCTGCACACGTCGGAGAAACAGTCCGGCCAGATCTACATGCCGCGCGTCAATCTTCTGCTGGCGCTGGTGGTGATGATGCTGGTGGTCGGCTTCGGCGAGTCCAGCAGGCTGGCGTCGGCCTACGGTATTTCGGTGACCGGCAACATGCTGGTGACGACGGTGCTGCTCTATGTCGTCATGACGCGCATCTGGAAATGGCGGCTGTGGGTGGCAATCTCGCTTACGGCGCTGTTCGGCTTCATCGATGTCGGCTTCTTTGCCTCCAACATCGTCAAGGTGTTCGAGGGCGGCTGGGCCTCGCTGGCCGTGGCCTTCACCGTCGTGCTGGCCATGTGGACCTGGGTGCGCGGCAGCCGCTATCTGTTCGACAAGACCCGCCGCAACGAGATCCCGCTCGATTTCCTTGCCGGCAATTTGTTGAAGAAGAAGCCGCAGCTGGTCTCCGGCACCGCCGTCTTCCTCACCAGCGATCCGCTAAGCGCGCCAACCGCGCTGATGCACAGCCTGAAGCACTACAAGGTGCTGCATGAGCAGAACGTCATCCTTTCGGTGGTGACCGCGCCGCAGCCGGTGGTGCCCGACAGCGACCGGGTCAAGATGGAGACGGTCAACGAGCTGTTCATGCGGGTGACGCTGACCTTCGGCTACATGGAGCAGCCCAACATCCCGCGCGCACTGGCGATCTGCCGCAAGCAGGGCTGGAAGTTCGACATCATGACGACCTCGTTCTTCCTGTCGCGGCGTTCGCTCAAGGCCTCGCCCAATTCCGGCATGCCGGTGTGGCAGGACCGGCTGTTCATCGGCCTGGCCCGCACTGCGGCCGACGCGACGGAGTACTTTCAGATCCCGACCGGGCGCGTGGTGGAGATCGGCACGCAGGTGGCGATCTAGGGGCATGCCGGATCGGCGAATGGACTGTGCCTCACGGCACAGTCCATGTCACTCCGCTTCAACCGGCCAGGGCGACCTTGTTCGCCTCGAGGAATTGCTTCAACGTCTTTGGCGTCCTGCCCGAAAGCGACTCGATTGCGTCGGTCACCATGGCGATACGGCCGGCGCGCGTGTTGGCGTCGAAGGACACGATGACCTCAGCGAAATCCTCGGGAACGCCTGATGCCTTCACGCCTTCGGTCAAGGCTTCATCCGAAACCTGGACGACATCGAGCGGCTTGCCGGTGACCTCGCTTACCAGGGCGGCAATCTCAGCCGTGGTGTAGGCCTGCGGGCCGGTCAAGGTGTAGGTCTTGCTTTCGTTCGAAACGGCAGCGAGACCGGCGGCGATCGCTGCTGCCATGTCGTCGCGCGCACCAGGCGCAACGCGGCCCTCGCCGGCGGACGTGTACCATTTTCCCGAAGCGATCGCGTGCGGCAGGGCCATGAACAGGTTCTCCTGGTACCAGCCGTTGCGGAAGATCGTGTAGGGGATGCCGCTCGCTTTGATCGCCTGCTCGGTGCCGTAGTGATCATTGGCAAACAGCACCGGCGAAACCGGTTCCGGGTTGGGCATCGAGGTGTAGAGAAGGTGGGAAACACCGGCCTTTTTAGCGGCGGCAACCGCGTTCTGGTGCTGCCTCAGGCGCTTGCCGTGTAGCAGGTCGATCTCGCCGGTCGAGATGATCAGCACCCTGTCGGCGCCCTTGAAAGCAGCCTCCAACGATAGTGTGTCGTCGAAGTCAGCCGCCCTTGTGATGACGCCTCGCGCCGCCAACTCGGCAAGGTTTTCCGGATTGCGGGTGGTGGCGATGATCCGGCCCGCGGGGACCTTGAACGTGTCCAGCAGGTGGTTGATGACGCTGCGGCCGAGCTGGCCGGAAGCGCCGGTGACGAGAAGGGTTTGGGTCATGGAAGATCCTGACATTGCGCCGCTAAGGCGGTTCGAGGGGCAGTCTCAAAAAGAGACCAGCACTAAAATAGGAATTGACCCAGAGCCGTAAAGAAGGCAGTTTTTCGGGAGGTAGGCACGCGCAGGGAACCAGCGGTGGACAGCAAGATCGTCAATCTGAGATCGAAGTTGGAGGTCTACAAGGCGGTCTCCGGCGGCGGCAACTTCGCCAATTGTCCGGTCCGCGAGGTCATCCAGGGCGTGAGCGGCAAATGGAGCTCGCTGCTGATGATGGCTTTGGCCGAGCAGCCCTATCGCTTCGGCGAGTTGCGGCGGCTGGTGCCGGACATTTCACAGCGCATGCTGACGCAGACGCTCTACGATTTGCAGCGCGACGGCTATGTGCATCGCGAGGTGTTCCCGACCAAGCCGCCGAGCGTCGAGTACAGCCTGACCGATCTCGGGCATTCGATGTTCGGCGCCTTGCATCAGCTGATCCTGTGGGCCGAGCTCAATCATGATGCGGTGCGCGGCGCACGCGCCGATTTTGACGCCGCCCAAGGCTGACCAGCGGCGCAAAGCCGTTGGTGACGGCTTGATTTCGTCCCGCCGCTGAAGGATTGTCCCGGCCAATCCGGCTTTGGGGGCACTGGCATTTCCTATGATATCGCAATTGCAGGCGCCGGGCCGGCGGGACTGGCCGTGGCGCTCTATCTCAGGCGTGCCGGGCATCGGGTCACCGTGTTCGAGCGCTTCGATGAGCCGAAGCCGGTCGGCTCCGGGCTGATTCTTCAGCCGACAGGGCTGACGGTACTGGCCGGTCTTGGCCTGCTCGACGACATACTGGCGCTGGGCAGCCGCATAGACCGCCTGCATGGCGCCGATGCTTCCACTGGCCGCACGGTGCTCGATGTCCGCTACGATGCGCAACGCGGTGGCCGCTTCGGGCTGGCGGTGCACCGGGCGGCTTTGTTCGGTGTGCTTTTCCGCGCCGCGCAGAGCGAGGCGATCGCCATCGAGACCGGCGTCGAGATCGAGGCCCTGGAGACCGGCGAACGGGCGACGCTGATCTGTGGCAACGGGCGGAGGGCAGGGCCATTCGATCTGGTCGTCGACGCCAGCGGTTCGCGCTCGAAACTGCGCCGCGAAAGCGCTCCAGGCGAGCCGCGGCCACTCACCTATGGTGCGTTCTGGGCCTCGCTCGGCTGGCGTGGCGATGGTTTCGACGAGCACGCGCTGCTGCAACGCTACGACAAAGCGAGCGTGATGATCGGCGTGCTGCCGATCGGCCGACCGGAGCCGGGCGCTGAAAAGATGGCGGCCTTCTTCTGGAGCCTGAAGCCGTCGGATGCCGATGAGGTGCGCGTTCGCGGCCTGAACGCCTGGAAGGAAAGGGTGGTCCGGCTGTGGCCGCAGAGCGAGGCGTTCACCAGCCAGATCGACAGTTTCGACCAGCTCTCGCTGGCCCGCTACGGCCACCACACGATGAAGCTTCCGGCCGGTAGGCGATTGGCCGTCATCGGCGATGCGGCGCATTCCACCAGTCCGCAACTCGGGCAAGGGGCGAACATGGCGCTGCTCGATGCCGCGGCGCTCAGCAATGCGCTGGCGCGGGCGTCAAACGTCGAGGCAGCGCTGGAGGCCTATGCGAGGGCGCGGCGCTGGCATGTCCGCGTCTTCCAGGCGCTGTCGCTGGCATTCACGCCGTTCTACCAGTCGGATTCGGTGGCGCTGCCCTTCCTCCGCGACAGGCTGGTGGCGACGGTGGCAAAAATCCCGCCGGCGCCGCAATTCCTCGCCTCGATGGTGGCGGGAACCGTGATCGATCCGTTCAGGCGGATTGGACTTGAGGAAACGCGGTGGGATTTCGGACAAAATCCGGATCATGATACGACCGCATCCTAGAGTTTTTCGCATCAGACCGATCCGCATGAACGCTGTCATGTCCATAGTCCGAAAATCGCTAGGCCTGATGCAGGTCGTTGCATCTGTCCTGGCCACGTCGGTCGTGGCGCCGCCCTTGCCGACGGCGCAAGCTCAGACGCCGGGCCAAGCCGGTCAGCAGACTCCAGCAGGCAGTGAAGAGGCGCTGAAAGTTCGGATCGATGCGGCCTACAAGCTGATGATGGAGGTCGGGCGCTTCGACGATGGTTATGCGCAGTTGCGGGCAGCGCTGCTCGATGCGGCCAGGAGCGACCTCTACGAGTTCACCGTGGAGAGCTACTCGAACGCCGGCGCGACGTTCCTCAACAACCAGATCCTCGACAACGCCGAGGAGATTTTCGCCGAAGGCCTGAAAACCAGGGCGATGCAGCAGGATGTCGCGAAGCGTGCCGATTTCTATCTCAATTACGCAATGCTGAAACAGGCCGAGAAAGACTATCAGGGCTTCGTTTCCATGTGCGCTACGGCAACCAATCTCTACGCCCACTACCAAGGCACGGAATCCCTGGAACTCATGTATGCCAACGATGTGCTGGCGACAGGGATCGCTGCATTCGGTCAAATCGCTGCGGCGATCAACGTTGACCAGCGCAATCTGGAGATTGCGGAGCGGGTGCTTGGCCAGGACGATCGCTTCACCTGGAAGCTGCAGAACAATCTGGCCGACATGCTGCGTCAGATCGGGGCACCGACACGCGCCTTACAGTACGACCTGAATGTGCTCGAGAAACGTATCGGCTACTACGGGCCAAATCACTTCAACGTTCTGGTTAGCGCCAACAACACGGCTCAGGACTATCTCGACCTCGCCAAGTACGACGAGGCCTTGCGCTATTTCCAGCAGGACCGGGATATCGCTGTCCTCCTCAAGCAGGAAGGCAATCTGATTGAGCAGGCCGATGCCTGGCTGCTTTACACCAGGGCTCTTTCCGGTGCACAGCCGCTCGACGCGCCGACGCTCGCACGCTTGCTGCCGCTGACCAACGACGCGAGTTATCCCGAGATATTGGCAATCAAGATCGCCAACCTGCTCGCCGCGCATTTCGCCGCGATGGGCGATACCGAAAAC
>NZ_RZQI01000414.1:0-5111 GCF_003998335.1 Mesorhizobium sp. M7A.F.Ca.CA.002.05.1.1
TTGTCGATACGCCGGCCGTCTGGCGTTGCATAGAGCCCTTCGCCATAGACGCTCATCGACGAGGCGACGACGATCCGTTCGACCGGGTGCTTGATCAATGCTTCAAGTAGCGTTGCGGTGCCGAGATCGTTGGCGCCGACATAGCGCGCGATCTCATACATCGATTGCCCGACGCCGACTTCCGCCGCCAGATGAATGACCGCGTCAACGCCATCCAGCGCATTGGCGACCGCCTCCCGGTCTCGGACATCGCCCTTGATCAGCTCGGTCCCGGCGGGAAGCGCGACGGCTTCGCCCGCATGCACCTGCTCCAGCAGCGCATCGAGGATGCGAACCGAATAATCCTGCTCGACGAGTTCCTGTGCGACATGCCGGCCGATGAAGCCGCAGCCTCCTGTAACCAATATGCGTTTCACGACGACTCCTCAGACAAGTAACCTCGGCGCCCCGAACTTTTCGGCAAAAGGTTTGTTCCCTTGCTTCAACAAAGTTCCTTTGGCGGACTTCGTTGGGAGCCGGCATCGCGATCACGGCGCGGTGCTGGAACATTGACGCCCTTGTGCTGTTAGGACGCCCGACAGCCCGCGTGTCCGCCGATGATCAAAGGAGATTTCAATGTCTCAGTCGCAAACGACCACGAACCATGACGAAATTCGCAAATGGGCCGAGGAGCGGGACGGCCGGCCGGCGGTGGTGCGCACCAAAGGCGAGGGCGGTATCCTGCGGATCGACTTCGGCGAGCCCGAGGAAGCATTCGAGCCCATCGAATGGGACGAGTTCTTCCGGATATTCGACGAGAATGATCTGGCCTTTCTGTATCAGGCCAAGACCGGTGAGGGGAAAGCCAGCCGTTTCAACAAATTCGTCGAGCGCAATCAGAAGGGCTGATGACGCAGGCCAAGCGGCCGATCTGTACGGCCAAGTTTTCGAGATGTGGTGAACAATGACGGCCCCGCGGCTTGGCACTTCAGCCTGAGAGGCCTTGGAGGTAAAACTAATGCATCAGTTTTGCGCCGCGGGTTTTCGCCATCTCTCGCATGATGCCGTTGAGCCAGTTTTCAGTGGATTGACCAAGCTGTCTGCGGTCGACATCCCGGATCGCTTGCTCGAGCGTCCTCTCGACGAGCCGATCCGATGCGTCGACGTCTCCCAGCAAAAGGCGCGCCGCAAGTCGCAGTTTGGGCAAAAGCGCGAAGACGTCGTCGGACGGGTCCGGTACGGAGGTCGCCCGTCCCGATGCCTGCGGGGGAAAGAGTGCGTTGAACACGGCCTGGCTGCCCGAGGATTTCCGCAAATTGCTGGCGTAGCGGAGATGATCGGGAATGGCGATGTCGTCATCGCCACTGAAGAACACGAAGGGGACACCCCGGCGCATCAACTCATCGGCGATTGGAAACACGCGTCGGCCATTGAGATTGACGTCGAGAATTGCAGCTTCGGCCGTCCCGGTGTGTTTGGAAGCCTGTTCGACAGTTGCAGCGGGACCAAGGATTATGGCGCCCATATTGCTGAAAAACCGCGCAAGATCTCCCGCCATCGTCCATTCGTCTTCGACTATCAGAATATGCAGCCCCCGCAGGTCGCGCACGTCGTCATCCTTTCTTGGAACGGAGGTTAGAATGCAGCGGATTTGCTTTCCGAATTCTGTCATCCAAGGCCGCCTGCAACCGTTTCGCAAGCGTCAGCATGCGATCCGGGACGGGCCCCGCATGGGAAGCTTCGAGCGATCCAGGCGCTCCTGATACCACCGGCGTCGGGAGTTTTATGTCAGCAGATCGTTTTGCCATTGAACCACCATTGATATCGGGTTCAACGTCATCTCTGACGTCTTGTTCCATCCGTCTTGCGCGCTATATGGTTGTGTCCTGTTCGATCCGGCCTTGAGGAGACTTCATGTCGGGTCGGCGAAAGGGGGACATGCCGTGACTGCCCGATCGACTAGATTTCCCATCGTGGGCATAGGCGCGTCCGCGGGCGGCATTCCCGCGATGGAGGGCCTTTTCAAGGGCGTGACCGGCCAGCCCGGCATGGCGTTCGTCATCATCACGCATCTCAGCCCCAACAGGGAGAGTCTGTTGCATGAGGTTGTCAGCCGCTACACCGAGATGCCTGTTTCGGTGGTCGAGGATGGCACGGTGGTTCAACCTGACCACGTCTATGTGATGCCGCAAAACGTGACATTGGCCATTGAATCGGGGGTGCTGCACCTGCGTCGGCCCAATGGGCTTACCCAGGAGCGCAAGCCCATCGATATCTTCTTCAGCGCACTGGGTGAAGACCAGGGCGAATATGCCGTCGGCGTTATCCTGTCGGGCGGTGATTCCGATGGAACCCTGGGCGCCAAGGCCATCAAGGAGCGGGGCGGGTTTATCGTCGCGCAAGCGCCGGACGGCTACGGGCCGCGCAATCCCGACATGCCGCAGAGCGCTATTGCCAGTGGGCTCGTCGATGTCGCAGTGACTGCCGAGGAGATCGGGGCGAAGCTGGAGGCTTTCGCCCGCGGCTTCGACACGCTGGACGGGTTGGCGGAAGACGATGGCGATGAAACGCCCGACATCGACAAGGTGCGAGAACAAATCTACGCCATTCTGCGCAGCCACTCCGGCCATGACTTCTCGGGCTATAAGACCAAGACGTTCCTGCGCCGCGTGAAGCGACGCATGCAGATCGCCCAGGTCCATTCCATCAGCGGCTATATAGACTGGCTGAAGAAGGATGCTCGCGAGGTGATGAACCTTTTTCGCGATCTGCTGATCAACGTCACCAACTTCTTTCGCGACCCCGATGCCTTCGAGTTGCTCGGGCGAAAGATCATACCGCAGCTGTTCGAGGGCAAGACCGCCAGCGACACCGTCAGGGTCTGGGTTCCGGGATGCGCCACGGGCGAGGAGGTGTTCTCCATCGGCATCCTGCTGCGCGAACACATGGAGACGCTTACGGTCGTTCCGCGCGTCCAGATATTCGCCACCGACATAGACGAGCCGGCGCTGGCGGTGGCGCGGGCGGCACGCTATCCGGAAGCCTTGCTGCAAGGTCTTTCTCCTGAACGCAAGCAGCGGTTTTTCAACGGTGATGGCGAGAGCTATGTCCTCAGCAATGAGGTGCGCGAACTGTGCATCTTCTCGCCGCACAGCGTCATTCGCGATCCACCCTTCTCGCGCATGGATCTGGTCTCCTGCCGCAATCTGCTGATCTATTTCGGCCCGACCATCCAAAATCGCGTCATCCCTGTCTTCCATTATGCGCTGAAGCCCGGCGGATACCTTTTCCTCGGCACCTCCGAAAGCGTCGGGCAGCACGACGATCTGTTCGCCACCGTCGACAAGAAGCATCGCATCTTCCAGGCGCGGGAGCATGCCTCACCGCACATCAGACTGCCGGCCCTGATCGGAGAAAGCCATTCCAGCGTCTTCCCATCCGAAAGTGCCGGCTCGAAGAAGGGACTTGTCGGCTATCCCCTGCGGCAGGCGGTCGAGGCGCAGGTGCTGGAACGGTTCGCGCCGCCGCATGTCCTGGTCAACGCCGAGGGCGATGTCGTCTATTATTCGGCCAGGACCGGCAGATATCTCGAAGCGCCACAAGGGATTCCCAGCCGGCAGTTGCTGACGATGGCAAGGCGTGGGTTGCGGCTGGACCTCCGCGCCGCACTGCGCGAAGCGACGACCACGCGCCGCACAGTGGTGCGGGAAAACCTCACCGTGGAGGAAGACGACGAGCGGGTCCAGCCGATCAGGCTGACGATCGAGCCGCTCGCCGAACGCGGCAATGGCGAGCCGCTCTACCTTGTCCTTTTCGAGCCGTCGGGGCCGACCCAGGCCCGGTCCAACGAAGATGGCGGCAGTCGTGACAGTGACAGCACCGCCGATCTCGAGCGGGAACTGCGCGATACCAGAGAGCGCCTGCAATCGACGATCGAGGAGTACGAGACCGCGCTGGAGGAGGTGAAATCGTCGAACGAGGAACTCGTCTCCGTCAATGAGGAGGCGCAATCCACCAACGAGGAACTCGAAGCCTCGAAGGAAGAGATGCAGTCGCTCAACGAGGAGCTCAACACGATCAATGCCGAGTTGACGGCCAAGATAGAAGAGCTCGACCACGCCAACGGCGATCTGCGCAACCTGTTCGAAAGCACCGACATCGCGACTATTTTCCTCGACCGCAGCCTTGTGGTCCGCACTTTCACGCCGGCGGCGTCATCTTTCTTCAGCCTGCGCCCCTCCGATGTCGGCCGGCCGCTGACGGATCTGTCGAGCCAACTCGACTATCCCGAGTTGAAGCAGCACATCGACAAGGTGTTCGAGACGGGCGAGATCCTGAATCACCATCTGGCACGCGATGCCAGGGGCCTGTTCCACATGGTCCGCATCAATCCCTATCGCGACAAGGGCAACAGGATCCAGGGCGTGGTGGTGACACTTGTCGATGTCACCACGCTGGCACAGGCGGAAGAGCATCAGCAGGTGCTCATCTCGGAACTCAACCACCGGGTCAAGAACATGCTTGCGGTGATCGCCAGCATTGCAAGCCGCACGCGGGAAAGTTCTGATACGAAGGAGGAGTTCGCGGACGCGCTGATCGGTCGCCTGCATGCCATGTCGCGGGCCTACGGCCTGCTGACCCGGGAGAGATGGAAGGAAGCCTCGGTCAGGGAATTGCTCCAGCAGGAGCTCGAACCATTCGGCATCGAGCGGATCGAACTCGATGGCGAGGATGTCAAACTAGGTCCGCAACAGGGGCTTTCCCTGAGTATGGCCATTCATGAACTGGCCACCAACGCGGCCAAATACGGCGCTTTGTCAAAAACCGATGGCAAGGTCAGTGTGCAATGGTCGATCGAGGACGACAGTTTCACATTTGGCTGGCGAGAAAAGGACGGCCCTCTTGTAAAGGCGCCGTTGGACAACGGCTTTGGCCTGACCCTATTGCAGGGAGAAATCGGTTACAGGCTCGGCGGCCACGTCGAAACCGCGTTCCACAAGGACGGCCTCAGCGTCCAGATCGCGTTTCCGGCAAACCACAAGGAGGCGCCGTGAGCGACGACAAGCCGCGCGTTCTGGTGGTCGAGGACGAATGGCTGATCGCCGAAGACATCGCGTCACGCCTGCGTGCGG